>NZ_JBHXCW010000051.1:0-39508 GCF_042725365.1 Lentzea sp. NPDC060358
GGCTTCGAGTCCTCGGCGTTCTCCACGCCGGACATCATGTCGGTCATCAGGTGCACTTCCATGATCGGGAGTTACACCGAACGTTTTACAGTCCCACAAGGGCCGCAGGTTCGACGTTGTGATCTGCGAGAGCGTCTCGCGGGTGGCTCGGCGTACGTACGAAGGACTCTCGATCGAACGCGAGTTGGAACGGGTCGAAGTCCCGTTGTTCGCCTCCAACGAGCCGATCACGCTGACAGGCAGCCGGGCGCAAAGGATCCTGCAGCGGCGGATCAACCAGTCGGTCGCCGAGTACGAAGTGCTCAACACGCTGGAGCAGTCGTGGGGTGGGTTGTGCACGCACGTCCGTGAAGGTTGGAACATCGGCAAGCCGCCGTACGGCTATAAGGCCAAGACCTACCGGCATCCCAACCCCACGAAGGCCGCCAAGGGGCAGACGAAGACCCGGCTGGAGCCAGACGGCATCCGCGCTGAGGCCGTCACCCAGATAGCGATGTGGCGCTACCACCAAGGGCTCGGCTACGGCACGATCGCCGACCTGCTCAACGCCGATCTGGCCAAGTACCCGCCGCCGCAGCCACCCAGCAAGGCCCGCGCCAGAGGTGCTTGGAGCAAGTCCAGCGTCTGCGAACTTCTGCGGAACCCGAAGTACACCGGGTTCCAGGTGTTCAACCGGCGGGCGACGCGGTCGAAGCGCGGGAAGGTCAACTCGCCGGTCCTGTGGGTGTGGTCGCCAGAGCCGGTGCACGAGCCGTTGATTCCGAAGTGGATGTTCGACGAGATGGCCGCGACGAGGCGGGCGCGGCAGGGTTCGCGGGACGACGACGCGAGCGTGCACTCCACAGCCACGCGCACGTACCTGCTGCGCGGCATGGTGTTCGACGCGTGCGGCCGGCGGATGTACGGCAGCTTTCGCAACCAGCGCGTCTACTACATGTGCTCAGCGCGCAGTAACAACCGCGGACGGCCCGACAGGTACTCCGACCATGCCGAGGTGGTCTACGTCCGCGAGGACGCGATCATGGAGGGCATTGCGGCCTTCTTCGCGGACCGCGTGTTCGGTCCTGAGCGGCGCGCACTGCTCGAAGCAGACCTTGCGGCCGTCGATGATCGCGAGGCGCAGCAGCAGCGTGCCGATGTCGAACGGGCCGAGCGGACGCTGGCCGACATCGAGCGGAGGCAGGCAGCGATCCTCCGTCAGGCGCAGGACGGCGATGACGCGTTCAGTCGCGGACTACGGCAGACCTACAACGAACTGGACGAGCAGAAGCGAGCGCTCGTGACGAACACCACAGCGATTGGTACAGCAGTACCAACCAGGCCGATAGCCGAGGACATCGCGCTGCTCGACGCGCTTCCACGCCTGGTCACGGACCTGAGCAAGGCTCCTGACCTGCTGCTACGACAGCTGTTCAAGATCACCCAGCTCGGCGTCCGCCTGAACGATGACCATGATCATCTTCTGGTTACTCTCCGGCTCCCCTCCACGCATCTTTTGGAGGTAGTCGAAGCGGCCGAACGGATCGCCGAAGCGACTTGTGAAACCAGTGAAACGCCTGATCAGGCACCGAATCCTTGTGCGGATCTAGTTGGTACCCCCGACGGGATTCGAACCCGTACTGTGATCCTTTTAAGGGACCTGCCTCTACCGATTGGGCTACGGGGGCGCGGTGAGCCTAGGGCTTGATCGTCAGCTTGTGTGAGCGGATGGTCGTTTCTCGCCCGAGCGGCCCAGCGAATTGGACTAGAGCGAGCACTCGCCTAAGCGTCGAACGGACCCGAACATCAGCGCGTCCTCCCCGCGCCGAGCAGCTCCTTGAAGCGCAGCGCCACCCAGTCGTGCACGGCGGCGGAGACGGAGTTGTCGCCTGCGCGGTGCTCGAACCAGCGCCAGTCGCAGTTCACGTTGATCTCCAGGAACACGTGCTCCGTGCCGGTCACCAGCAGGTCGAACGCGGCCACCTGCACGCGCCAGTGGCGGGCCAGGGCCAGGAGGCGGTCGGACAGCGACGAGGGCACCGAGGTGGGTGTCACCCGGACGGCATCGGGGTCTACCCAGAGTTGGGCCGGGTCCAGTTTGTCGACCTGGTAGGCGATGCAGTGCTCGCCGATCACGAACACGCGCAGTTCCGTGTCGGACGGGACGTACTCCTGCACGATCACCGGCGCCGGTTCCGGGGCGTCCGAGGCGCGTGAGGTCTCCAAGGGCCTGGGGAACAGGCCGTGCTGGACGCCGGGGCGGGGTTCCAGCAGGTGGCGGCCCGCCGTCTTCACTATGCAGCGGCCGCCGCCCGGTCGGGTCCGGCCCGGGCGGGTCGTCACGGCGGTGCGGGGGACGCGCAGGCCGAAGGCGGCGGCGTCGGAGAGCTGGGTGAGGCGGTCCAGGTGCGTCGAGAAGCGCGACGGGTTCACGTGGGCCCAGTCGGCCCGTGAGGACAGCCAGTTGGCCACTGAGGCCCACTGGTCGACGGCGTAGGCGCCGGCGAGGGTGCCGGGTTCGACGGGGACCGCGGAAAGTTCGAAGTGGCGGCGCCAGACCAGCAGGGGGCGCAGGAGCCAGCGGTCCAGCTCGATGAGCGGCTGGTCGGTGTAGACCGAGAGGGGGAGGTCCACGCAGCGGTCGGCGTCTATGCGGGCCATGCGGATGCCGCGTTCCGCCAGGGCGATGGAGAGCTCGTTCATCTCCATGTCGGCGGCGCGGGCCAGGACGAGCACGCAGGGTTGCGGGTTGCCGTCGCCCTCGTCGACCATGCCGAGGCGGTGGACCTGTTCCTGGAAGTCCAGGCACTTGGGCGGTGAGCGGAAGAGGTAGTCCTGCCCCTGCAGGAGGAGGGGCCTTGCAGCCTCGGACGGGGCACCCGGCACCCGTCCGTCAGCTGACCTGCTCAATCGTCCTTCTTGCTGCGGAAACTCTGCCCCGCCTGCGCGTACTCCGTGGCGTACTGCGCCAACGCGGGGTCCTCGATCTCACCGCGACGAAGCTGTGCGGCCAGCTCCTCGAGAGACATCGGTTCACCTCACTCCCCACATGGCAAATCACGCATTCAGGTGATGCACCAGCCGTAGTCTCGGTAACACGTAACGCAATGTCAAGGCAGCCCTCGCAGCTTACTCCGATCGGGGGCTCAAGTTCCGCCTGAGGAGCAGAAAAGTGCCCCGAATGTGGTCTCATTCGGGGCACTTCGTTACTCACCGATAGTGACATCGGGCGTCACCGCGGGCAGCGGTCAGGACTGCACCGCGCGGTCGAAGTCCGACTTCGGGTCGTTGATCTGGCCGAGCGCCACGACCTCGCGGCCGTAGAACAGCGCCTGCGTCCAGTCCATCAGCACGCGCAGCTTGCGGTTCACGGTCGGCATGAACGCCACGTGGTAGCTGCGGTGCATGAACCACGCCGGCACGCCCTTGAAGCGCAGGCCGAACACGTCCGCGACGCCCTTGTAGAGGCCGAGGCCCGCGACCGAGCCGAGGTACTTGTGGAAGTAGTCCTTCGGCTTCTGGCCGCGCAGCGACGCGACGATGTTCTTCGACAGCAGCTTCGACTGGCGGATGGCGTGCTGCGCGTTCGGCACGCACGTCGCCGTCGGGTCCTCGTCGGTGCGCGAGAGGTCCGGCACCGCGGAGCAGTCGCCGGCGGCCCACACGCCGTCGAGGCCCTGGACCTGCATGGCGGCGGTGCACCGGACGCGGCCGCGCTCGTCGAGCGGGAGGTCCGTGTTGCGCAGCACCGGGTTCGCCTTCATGCCGGCGGTCCAGATGATCGTGTCGGAGTCGAACTCGGTGCCGTCGTCGAGGACGACGTGGCCGTTCTCGAGCGACTTCACGCGGGTGTCGAGGTAGATCTTGATGCCGCGCTTCTCGAGCGCCTCGACGGTCCACGCGCCGAGCTTGGCGGAGACCTCGGGCATGATCCGGCCGGCGGCCTCGACCAGGACCCAGTTCATCTCTTCGGGCTTGACGCCCTCGTAGTAGCGGAGCGCATACCGCGTCATGTCCTCGAGCTCGGCGAGCGTCTCGATGCCCGCGAAGCCACCACCGATCACGACGAAGCTGAGGAGCTTCTTGCGCAGGTCCGCGTTGTTGGTGCTGGCCGCCTGGTCCAGGCGCGAGAGCACGTGGTTGCGGACGTAGATCGCCTCGCCGATCGTCTTCATGCCGATGCCGACCTCGGCCAGGCCGGGGATCGGGAGCGTGCGGGAGATCGCACCCAGCGCGGAGACGAGCACGTCGTACTCGATCTCCTCGACGTGGCCGTCCGACAGCTCGGCGGTCACGATCTTGCGCGCGTGCTCGATCTTGGTGACGCGGCCGGTGACGACGTGGCAGCGCTTGAGCACCTTGCGCAGGGGGGCGACGACGTGGCGCGGCTCGATCGAGCCGGCCGCCGCCTCGGGCAGGAAGGGCTGGTAGGTCATGTGCGGCTGCGGGTCGATCACCGTCACGGAAGCCTCACCGGAACGCAGTTTCTTCTGCAGACCGAGAGCCGTGTACATACCGACGTACCCACCGCCGACAATGACGATTCGTGTGGGTTGCGACTTCACAGCAGCCATACACACATGGTGGCACCACGACCCCATTTTTCGCGCGTCGTGAGGGGCTGTTGTGACTACCGTCGCCAGGTGATGCCCGACACGATCGCGGCTGACCTGGGACTTGACCGGAGGTCGAGCTGTTCTCCCTGAGAGTACCGATTCAGATCCTCAGCGCGACGACCCCGACGAGGACCGTCAGAGCCCCCAGTCCGAGGAGCTCCACGAGCCCGATCGCGGCACCCGTCGGGATGAACGCGGTGAAGGCCGCGACGCCAAAAGTGATCACCTGGACAATGGCGAACCGGCGGGCCGGTGCTTTCAGCGCGGCGGGCTCGATCTTCGTTTTCACCGGAACGACCGCGGCGATGGCGGACATCACGTGAATGAGGTGTAACGCGGGGATCATCAACAGAACACCGATCCTCAACGGGTGCCCTTCGCCGAACGCCATCGCGAGCGCCGCGTACCCGATCAGCAACGCCGCCCCGGCGCTTCCCGGCATGAGCGCGGTGACCGCCGTGAGCACCGCGACGACGACCAGCGGTGCCACCGAGCCGGCCTCGGAGTGCAGGATCACCGCCACGGGCAGCGCGGCGAGAACGATCGCCAGTCGCATCAGCACTCGGTCGTCACCCGCACCCCGTGCTCGGTCATGCGCCGCAGCCGCAGCCGGTGCTCCGCGGCGATCAGCTCGGCGGCCACCTCGCCCCACGGCGCCTCCGGATCGGGCACCAGCGGCACCGGCAGCGTGCTGATCGCCAGCACGACGTGACCGCGCTTGCGCGTCTGCACGGCCAGTTCGGCGATCTCGTCGTCGAGGAACGGCGACAGCAGCACGACGACGGACCCGTGCGGCAGCCTGCGCAACGCCACGCGTGACGCCCACCCGGCGGCCTGCACGCACACGACGAGCTGCGTGCGGATCCGCATCAGGTGCCGCCGCCCCACGCCGGAACGCACGTTGAGCTGCGGCCGGCCCAGGTCCACCAACGCCACCCGGTCGCCCTGCCGCAGGTAGCCCGCGGCCATCGACGCCGCACGGCGCACCGCGCGGTCCAGGCTGCCGCCGGGGCGCGTCGTGGCGCCGTACTGGGGCGAGGACCAGTCCGCGACGGCAGCACCGACGTCCGTGCGCGTGTCGAGCGCCAGCACGACCTCCGCGTCGGCCTCGGCGTGCCGCTCGCGGACGTGGACGGTGCCGGTGCGGGTGGTGACGCGCCAGTCGATGCGCTTGAGCCGGTCCCCCGGCTGGAACGCCCGGATGTCGCGCAGCTCGGTGGAGTCGCCCGCCCGCGGCGACCGGTGGATGCCGACCAGACCGGCGGGCCGGGGCGGCAGCGGGCCGGACGGGTGGTGCTCGACCGGCGGCAGGATCGTGCGGACGTGCTCGGTGCCGACGATCGGCCCGTAGACGTGCAGGCCGTCGGGTCCGGCGAAGAGGTGGTCGAGCCGCAGGTCGACGCCGGGTCCCCACGCGTCGCGCCGGATCTCCACGGGCAGGTCGGGCGAGTGCGCCGGCACGGCCTTCACCCCGCCCGGCAGCTTGACCACGGCGATCTCGGCGTCCGCGCCGTCGACGTGCGCGACGGTGTGCACGACGCCGGCGCCCGCCCCGCGCGGCACCGGGCGGACGCTGACCGTCGGCGTGCCCTTCGGCTTGTGGGTGAGCAGCACGGACAACACCAGCGGCGCACCGAACAGCACCAGCTCGACCTGGTGCAGGAACAGCCCGGCGACGACGAGCCCGACACCCAGCCAGACCGCGCGCGAGTGGGCGTCGGTGGGGTGCCAGTGCGCGCCGTGCGACTGGGCGAACGCTTCCCGGATCTTGTCGGCCCTGCTCATGCGCTGGGCGGGCCCGGGACCTTGCCGAGCAGCTCGGTGACGACCTGCACGCCGTTCACGCCGGAGGTCCACGTCTCGGGCTTCATCACGAGCCGGTGCGCCAGCACCGCGATCGCGCACTCCTTGACGTCCTCGGGCGTCACGTACGCGCGTCCGTCCAGAGTGGCCAGAGCACGGGCGACGAGCACGAGCCCCTGGGCCCCGCGCGGCGACGCGCCGACCTCGACGGACGGGTGCCGGCGGGTCGCGACGGCGAGGTCCACGCAGTACCGCAGGAGATCGTCGTCCACGGTGGTCCGTTCCAGCTCGGCCTGCAGCTCCGCGAGCCGGCCGGCCGCGAGGACCGGCGGCACCTCGGCCTCCTCGCGCTGCCGGGCGATGCGGTGCCGCAGGACCTCGACCTCCTCCTCGGCGGGCGGGTAGCCGATGTCGAGCCGCACCAGGAACCGGTCGAGCTGCGCCTCCGGCAACGGGTAGGTGCCCTCGTACTCGACGGGATTCGAGGTGGCCAGCACGTGGAACGGCCTGGGCAGCGGGAACGTGCGGCCCTCCACCGTCACCTGGCGCTCCTGCATGGCCTCCAGCAGCGCCGACTGCGTCTTGGGCGGCGTGCGGTTGATCTCGTCGGCCAGCAGCAGGCCGGTGAACACGGGCCCCCGGTGGAACTCGAACTCGCGGCTGCCGGGGTCGTAGAGGAACGAGCCGGTGACATCCGCGGGCAGCAGGTCCGGCGTGCACTGCAGGCGGCGGAACTCGAGGCTGAGCGCCTGCGCGAGCGACCGCGCGATCAACGTCTTGCCCAGGCCCGGCACGTCCTCCAGCAGCACGTGGCCACCGGCCAGCACGGCCGCGAGCGCGAGCCGCACGGTCCGCGTGCGCCCGACGACGACCTTGCCGATCTCGGCGAGGACGGCCTCGGCCTCCAGTTCGATGCTCACTCGACCCTCCTGAGCCGTTCCGCGAGGTCCTTCGGGTCCGGCAGCTCGGCCGCGTCGATCCCCAGCCGGGCGAGCCGGGCGCGGAACCGCTCCTGGTAGCGCCGCGGGTCCTGCGCCGCCTCCTGCAACCGGCTGGCGAGCGTGCTGGCGTGCGCGGTGCTGATCGAGCCCGCGGGCGGCGGGTCCGCGCTCCAGACGACGTCGGTGGCGCGTGGCAGCTTGCCGACCAGCAGGGCGAACGCGGTGGGCGGCACGGCCAGCGCCGCGGCCCACCCCGGTGGCGCGCCGAGCCACCAGATCACCACGCCGGCGATCGTTCCGGCCACGAGTGCCGGCACGGTCTTCACGCGAGCTCCCGGATGATGCGGCCAAGCTCCCGCTGCGCCTCGTGCGCCTGCTCGCGCGTCACGTCCTCGTGCCCGAACCGCGCGCTGGTAGAGGTTCCTGAGGACGCCCGCGTCGACGCCGAGCCCGTTCGTGAACTCGGTGGGCGTCTGGTGCGGCCTGCGCGGTTCGGTCGCCTCGAGCGCGAGCCAGGCGGCGATCACGGCGTCGCGCGGCGCCCGGTGCGGGTGCGCGGTGAACTCCTGCAGGGCCTTCTCGACGCGCTGCACGACCGGCGTCGCCTCGACGTCGTGGCTCTCGACCTCGATGCCGCGGGTGCCGCGGCGCCGGCGCCACCGGGGCAGCTCGACGGCGAGGACGATGCCGACCAGTCCGAACAGGACGAGTCCGGCGAGGATCAGCAGGAAGACCGTGAACGGCACGGCGATCACGTCCGGCAGGTCCTGAGGGAGCGCGAGGTCGAGCGCGGGTTCGCGGTTCTGCGGCGGCGGCCGGTCGTCGAGGCGGTTGACGAGGGTGATCGGGGACGCGCCGGCGGCCGCGACCACGACGACCAGCAGCGCCGCCACCGCCAGTCCAGCCCGCCACCACCTCATGCCGGTCAGCCTCGCACGGTTCGGGCGGCTACTCGAACCTTTCGGCGGGTACCAGGCCGTCGAGGAACGTTCGCAGGTCAGGCGCCAGCGCCAGCTCCGACTCGTCCTCGGCGTCGAGCCACACCACCGACGGCTCCCCCTGCGGCCCGCACGCGCGGTAGTCCAGGGCGATCCACCAGTGCCCGTCGCCGTTCAGCAGCACGACGGGTGACGGCAGGTCCCACTCCTCGACCAGGTAGGGCGTGTCGAGCAACGTCAGAGCGCTCCCCTCCGGCCCGATGCCCATCACCGAGTCGAACGGGACGTGGTCCGGCGCCCACGAGGTCGCCGAGGCGACGGGGAACGCCGACCGCCCGGGAACCACGGAGCCGCCGTTCTGCACGCGCAGCAGCTCCAGCAGCGCCTCGGGCAGCCGCACGCCGAGCAGGGCCTCGGCCTCGCGGACGGCGTCCCGGGTGAGCGGTGGCTGCACGCCGTGCGTGCCGGTGTCCCAGAACTCCACGGCGGGCATCCTAAGCAGGCGCGACGGCCCGGCGCAGGACGTCCTGCAGCATCTGCTGGGTCAGCTTCCCGGTGAAGGTGTTCTGCTCGGTCACGCCTGGACGTTCGCAGCGTCGAACTCCTGAATCAGGTCGTCGACCAGTACGACCATCGACATCCTGATCTCATCCGGATCGCTGAAGCCCGCCTCCGCCTCTGCGGCAAGCCTCGGAAGCAGATCATCAGGTCCGATCGCCAGAACGCGAAGTTCGGCCACCGCCTGCTCGGTCACCGCGCTCGACAGCTCGTGGGACACGAGATCCCGCAGACCACGCGCCAACTCTGCCGTGTCGAAGGTGCGCAGCAACCGAAGCACGTCGAGGCCGTCTTTCGGCTTCAGCCTGTGCATCTGCGCTCGACGCTCGGAAATCTTTGTGATCTTCGAGACGATGAGCGCTCCGGCACCCGCAACTTTTATCTCGAACGATCGCGAGTCTGCCGCGTTCAGGGCACCGATCACTCGAACGCTGTTGTCCACGACCGCGGCTTCCAGTCCCAGGGTCTTGCGGGCCGTGGCTTTGTCGTCGTGGGGTGGTTGAAGACGAGCCGAGCGCCGACCCGAGCCCCCGCACAACTCTTCAGGTGCCATCAGATCGACCGCGACTCCTCCCTCTCCCAGCCACCGTCCAGGTTGATTGCCCGGTACGAAGCCGCCTGCACGCATGGCTTCCACCACCGCGGGCTCGTCCGCGAGGTTCTCCGGGATGAGAGCGAGGTCAGCATCCGTGGTGGTCGGAGCGGTACCGAAGTCTGCGGTCCCTGTGTGCAGGTAGACAGCTTGCGCACCAACGAGGATCACCGCATCGCGATGCGCTCCGAGACCACTCAGCGCATCGAGCAGAACACCCCGCGCCAGCACGTATTCAGGCGTGATCATTCTTCCAACCCGGTTCATCTGATTCAAGCACTGCCAAGAGTTGTTCGGCTTCCTCCGTGGAGCGCCCCGGCCCGGTCAGCAGATCGACAACGACTTGGGCGGGAGCCGCATATTCAAGCCCCTCGATGCGTCGCGAACGCGCAAATACGACATCGTCGTAGGGCCGCATGACGAGCACGTTTGTTCCGCGCTCAACGGTTCTCAAGTTGAGATGCTCCATGAGGCCGATCGGATCCTCGGCGTACAAGCTCAGCGAAACCAACGGCGACACGGCTGCCAAGTCGTGCGGTAAATACGCACGTGCAGCGGCAGAGCCCGTCACGACGACACGCGAACCCACGCCTCGCAACGATGTCAGAGCATGACCCAACCCTCTGGGATCCAAGGTCGCGATGACTTCATTGGAGGCCATGACCTTGTAGTCCTGCGCCCAGCGATCCACCAGTGCACGCTTCCTGACAGAAGTTACCGCCCCGTCCTGATTTCGCGTGATGACCGCTTCCCGGTCGAGCAGCTCGAGCACCCGCGCGCTCGAGGCAGCACCGACCTGAGCACGCGCTGCCAGATCCCGGACTCCGACAGGCACCGTCGTATCGCAGAGTTCGAGCACGACTTTCGCCGCCGCAGGACCACGAAGCGATTTGAGCAGCCGATCAGCGGGGTCCCGGAACCCGCTTCGGTCCGCACCAGCTCGATCGACGAACAGGGCCGGATCGTCGACCCTCAGGCGCAGGTTTCCGGTCAAGTCGAACCAGCCCATGAGGCGACGCCGACTCATCTGCTCACGAGTAGCCGGTGACACGAAAGGCGCTATGAGCATCAGCGCGCCGATCTTGAGCCCGCGTTCGCCGGCCGCTCGCGCGTACTCGTCGAGCTGCTCTGCCACTCTGGACACATCTCTTGGCGCCACTACCCCTTTGCACTCCAGCAACACCACCGCTGACGCTCCACCAGGTGCTGTGATCACCAACTGTCCGTCCGGCCTGTACGCACGCCGGGAGCCGAGATCTCCACTCACCTCGTCGAGCTCGAGCGACCAGGTCGGCGGCAACGTCGACCTGATCGCACGCACCGCCGACAGGACGAGCTCAGCCTCAGTCGTTCCACGTTCCGCACCGTTCCAGGACACATGGAACATGCTATTTTGCGGAACACTCTTCGTAAAGCGACCTGCTCACCACGTTCGGGTGGTCGACACCAACTTCAGCAGCTCTGATCGTCCGGGCTGATCGCCCGGCGCAGGACGTCCTGCAGCATCTGCTGGGTCAGCTTCCCGGTGAAGGTGTTCTGCTGCGAGACGTGGTAGCAGCCGAACACGCGCAGCCCGCCGAGCGTGACCTCCACGCCGTGCCCGAACTTCGGCCGTGCGGAGCCCAGCAGCGGCAGGAACGCCTGCCACCCGAACGCCCCGAGCACCACGACGGACCGCAGCGACGTCATCAGCCCGATCTCCTCGCGCAGGAACGGCGTGCAGCGGTCGCGTTCCTCGGGTGTCGGCTTGTTCGCGGGCGGCGCGCACCGCACGGGGGAGGCGATGCGGACGTCGTGCAGCTCCAGGCCGTCGTCCAGCGCCCACGCCTCGGGTTGGGAGGCCAGCCCCAGCTCGTACAGCGCCCGGTAGAGGAAGTCGCCGGAGCGGTCGCCGGTGAACATGCGGCCCGTCCGGTTCGCGCCGTGCGCGGCGGGAGCGAGGCCCACGATCAGCAGCGAGGCGTCCATCGGACCGAAGCCCGGCACCGGCTTGCCCCAGTACTCCTGGTCGCGGAACGCGGCCCGTTTCACCTGCGCGACGGACTCGCGCCACGCGACCAGGCGCGGGCACGCTCGGCAGGCCGTTATCCGCTCGTCGAGTTCCGTAGTGTTGCTCCCATGTCCGAGGAGAAGACCGAAGAGAAGCCCGAATCTCCGTCTGATGACCTTGTCACCACCCAGCACAGCATCACCGTCAAGGGCCGCGAGCTGAACTACACCGCGACCACCGGGCGTGTCGTGCTCAAGGAGGAGGTGATCAAGGACGGCGTGTTCGAGGGCCACAAGCCCAAGGCGGAGGTGTTCCTGACCGCGTACACGCTCGACGGCGCCGACCCGCTCAAGCGGCCGGTGACGTTCGCGTTCAACGGCGGGCCGGGGTCCGCCAGCGTGTGGCTGCACATGGGGCTCCTCGGGCCCCGCCGGGTGCTCAGCGGCGACGTCGGCGACCTGACCCCGCCGCCGTACGGGATCGCGGACAACGAGGAGTCGCTGCTCGCCGAGAGCGACCTCGTCTTCATCGACCCGGTGTCGACCGGGTTCTCCCGCGCCGCGAAGGGCGAGAAGCCGGGCAGCTTCCACGGCTACCAGCCCGACATCGACTCGATCGCCGAGCTCATCCGGCTCTGGACCTCGCGCCACGGCCGGTGGATGTCGCCGAAGTTCCTCTGCGGCGAGTCGTACGGCACGCTGCGCGCCGCGGGCCTGGCCGAGCAGCTGCAGAAGAAGCACGGCATGTACCTCAACGGGCTCATGCTCATCTCCTCGGTGCTCGACTTCGCGTCGATCGAGTTCAACGAGGGCCACGACCTCGGCTACACGCTCTTCCTGCCGACGTACGCGGCCATCGCGCACTACCACGGCCTGCACGGCGACCGCCCGCTGAAGGAGGTGCTCGCCGAGGCCGAGGAGTTCGCGGTCCGCGACTACCCCTACGCCCTCGCGCGCGGCAACCGGCTCTCCGACGCCGAACGTGCCGCGACCGTCGAGAAGCTCGCGCGGCTCACCGGCCTGTCCGAGGAGTACGTGGACGCGGTCGACCTGCGCATCGAGCACATCCGGTTCTTCACCGAGCTGCTGCGCCGCGACCGCAAGACCGTCGGCCGCATCGACTCCCGCTTCACCGGCTGGGACACCGACTACGGCCGCGAGGGCATCTCCGCGGACCCGTCGATCGACGCGATCGTCGGCCCGTACGCGGCCACGCTCAACCACTACCTGCACGCCGAGCTGGGCTACTCCAGCGACCTGCCGTACGAGGTGCTGTCGCGCGTCATCGAGCAGTGGTCGTACAAGGAGTTCGAGGGCCGGCACGTGACGACCGCGGGCAGGCTGTCGGCGGCGATGAGGGCGAACCCGCACCTCAAGGTGCACGTGGCGTTCGGCTGGTACGACGGCGCGACGCCGTACTTCGCGGCCGAGCACCTGCTCGCGCACCTGCAGATCCCGAAGGAGCTGACGGCGAACATCGAGTCGGCCTACTACCCCGCCGGCCACATGATGTACGTGCACGAGCCGTCGCGGATCCAGCAGTCGGAGGACCTCGCGGCGTTCGTCAGGAACTCGTCCAACACGTGATCCTGGACCTGACCGACGACACCGTCCTGCACGAGCTGTGGACGGTGCAACGTCTCGCGTACGCCGTCGAGGCCGGCATCATCGGCTTCGACGGCATACCGCCGCTGCACGAGTCGCTCGACGACCTCCGGGCGTGCGGGGAGACGTTCCTCGGCGTCCGCGACGACGAAGGCCTTGCGGGAGCGGTGTCCTACCAGCTCGACGGGTCCACTGTGGACATCTGCCGGCTGGTGGTGCACCCGCGGGCCTTCCGCCGCGGGGTCGCCACGAAACTGCTCGACGCGCTGCCGGACGGACCGCAGACCGTGAGCACCGGCAGCAGGAACGAGCCGGCGCTCGCGCTGTACCGCGGGCGCGGGTTCGTGGAGATCGGGGAGCGCGAGGTCGGTCCCGGGGTGTCCATCACGGACCTCGCCCGGCCGTGATCGTCCTCCTCAACGGCACGTCCAGTTCCGGCAAGTCGAGCATCGCGGCGGAGCTGCTGCGCGTGCTGGACACCCCGTGGTTCCACCTGGCCGTCGACGCCTTCGGGGCGATGCGGTCCGTGGAACGCACCCTCGAACTGGGCGGGCCCGAGCTCGCGGACGTCCTGCGGCGCACGCGGGCGGGTTTCCACCGCGCGGTCGCGGGAATGGCTCGGGCGGGCAACGACGTCGTGGCCGACCACGTGCTGAGCGAGCCGTGGCGCCTGCGGGACTGCCTGACCGAGTGGGAGGGCCTGGACGTCGTGTTCGTGGGCGTGCACTGCCCTGTGGACGAACTGGAGAGGCGCGAACGGGCGCGGGGTGACCGGGTGCCGGGGCATGCCGCCGCGCAGCTGGAGAGCGTCCACCGGCACGGGCTCTACGACTTCGAGGTCGACACGGGCGCCGGCGGCCCGCGGGAGTGCGCTCTGGCGATCACGCGGTTCCTGAGCCGGCCACCCGGCCCCAGGGCCTTCGACGAGCTGAGGGGCCGCGCCCGCGGGCACGACCCCTCAACCACCTGAAGATCCAAGGTCACACGACCGCGCGCTCCTCGGCGAAGTGGCACGCCGCGGGGTGGTCCCCGTTGCGCGACACCAGCTCCGGCACCTCGGTCGCGCAGATGTCCTGCGCCTTCCAGCACCGCGTGCGGAACCGGCAGCCCGACGGCGGGTCGATCGGCGACGGCACGTCACCGGTCAGGCGGATGACGTCGCGACGGCCGCGCTGGGTCGGGTCCGGCACCGGCACGGCGGACAGCAGCGCCTGCGTGTACGGGTGCATCGGGCGCTCGTAGATCTCGGCCTCGGTGCCGATCTCCACGATCTTGCCGAGGTACATCACCGCGACGCGGTCCGACAGGTGGCGGACCACCGACAGGTCGTGCGCGATGAAGACGTACGAGAGGCCCATCTCGGACTGCAGGTCGCCCAGCAGGTTCATGACCTGCGCCTGGATCGACACGTCCAGAGCGGACACCGGCTCGTCGCACACGATCACCTTGGGCTTCAACGCGAGCGCGCGGGCGATGCCGATGCGCTGGCGCTGTCCGCCGGAGAACTGGTGCGGGTACCGGTTGATGTGCTCCGGGTTGAGACCCACGGTCTCCAGCAGCTCCTGGACCTTGCGCTGCCGGTCGCCCTTCGGCGCGACCTCGGTGTGGATCTCGTAGGGCTCGCCGACGATGTCGCCGACCGTCATGCGCGGGTTCAGCGACGTGTACGGGTCCTGCAGCACGATCTGGATGTCCCGGCGCAGCTTGCGCAGCTCCGAGCCCTTCATGCCGAAGATGTCGCGGCCCTCGAAGCGCGCGACGCCCGACGTCGGCGGTTCCAGGCGCATCAGCACCTGGGCCAGCGTCGACTTGCCGCAGCCCGACTCGCCCACGACGCCCAGGGTCTCGCCCTTGCCGAGCGAGAACGAGACGCCGTCGACGGCCTTGACGTGGCCCACGGTGCGCTTGAACAGCACGCCGACGCGGACCGGGAAGTGCTTGACGAGGTTCTCGACCTCGAGGATGGGCTCAGCCACGAGCGACCACCTCCTCCGCGATGTGGCACCGGCTGGTGCGGCCCATGCCGAGGTTGTGCACGGCAGGGACCTCCGTGGTGCAGCGGTCGAACACGCGCGGGCAGCGCGGGTTGAACGGGCAGCCCGGCGGGATGTTGGTCAGCGACGGCGGCAGACCCTTGATCGTCTTGAGCTCCTGGCCGCGCAGGTCCACGCGCGGCAGGGACTCGAGCAGCGACTCCGTGTACGGGTGGCCCGGCGCGCGGAACAGCTCGTAGACGTCGGCGTGCTCGACGATGCGGCCCGCGTACATGACCGAGATCCGGTCCGCGACGTCGGCGACGACGCCGAGGTCGTGGGTGATCAGGATCATGCCCATGTCGCGTTCTTTCTGGATCTCCGCCAGCAGGTCCATGATCTGGGCCTGCACGGTGACGTCCAGCGCGGTCGTGGGCTCGTCCGCGATCAGCAGCTCCGGGTCGAGCGCGAGCGACATCGCGATCATCGCGCGCTGCCGCATGCCGCCGGAGAACTGGTGCGGGTAGTCCGAGACCCGTCCCTTGGCGTTCGGGATCTTGACCTGGTCGAGCAGCTCGATCGCGCGCTTGCGGGCGTCCGCCTTGGACATCCCGCGGCGCACCTTGAGCTGCTCCTCGATCTGGAACCCGACCGTGAACACGGGGTTCAGGGCGGAGAGGGCGTCCTGGAAGATCATGGCGATGCCCTCGCCGCGAACCTCGCGGCGTTCGTCCGCCGACTGCTTCAGCAGGTCCTCACCGCGGAACTTGATCGTGCCGTTGGTGATGAACCCCGGTGGCGTGTCCAGGATGCCCATGATCGTCTGCGCGGTCACGGACTTGCCGGAGCCGGACTCGCCCAGCACGGCGAGGGTTTCGCCGGCCGAGACGTGGTAGCTCACGCCGTTGAGCACCTTCGCGACACCGTCGCGGGTGCGGAATTCCACGTGGAGATCCTCGACCTCCAGCAGTGGCTGAGTCACAGGATTCCCCTATCGGGACTTGGGGTCGAGGGCGTCGCGCACGGCGTCGCCGAGCATGACGAAGGCCAGCACGGTGATCGTGACGAAGCCCGCCGGGAACAGCAGCATGTGCGGCGCCGACTGGAAGTAGTCGCGCGACTCGGAGATCATCACGCCCCACGACACGACCGGCGGGCGCAGGCCGATGCCGAGGAACGCGAGCGTCGCCTCGGCGCCGATGAAGGCACCCAGGGCGATCGTCGCGTACACCAGCACGGGCGCCACGGTGTTCGGCAGCAGGTGCCGGAACACGATCCGCAGCGGGGACGCGCCGAGACCGCGGGCGGCCTTGACGTAGTCCTGCTGCTTCGCGACCAGCGTCGCCGACCGCATGATGCGCATGGCCACCGGCCACGACAGCACGGCGATCGAGAGCACCACCTGGGTGATGATCCTGGCCACGCCGGGGTTCTCCGTGGGCGCGTTGAGCGTCGTCAGGATGACGATCGCACCGAGCACGAACGGGATGCCGGCGAAGATGTCGGCGAACCGCGAGAGCACCGAGTCGAGCCACGTCTTCGCGTAGCCGGCGATGATGCCGATGATCGAGCCGATCAGCACCGTCAGCAGCGTCGCGAAGATGCCGACGAGCAGCGACGCGCGGGCGCCGTGCATCGCGCGGGCGTAGACGTCGTAGCCCTGCAGGTCGTAGCCGAACCACGCGTCGCCCGAGGGCGACTGCAGCGACTTGTCGAGGTCGGCGGCCCGCGGGTCGACCGACGTGAACAGCGTCGGCCAGATCGCCATCAGCACGATGACCGCGATGATCACCAGCGAGATGATGAACGTCGGCTTGCGGCGGAGCTCACCCCACGCGTCGCTCCAGAGCGACCGGGGCTTGCGCTGCTTCTGCGACGAGTCGTCGAGGTGGCTGGCCTGGTCGACGCCGGCCGCCGCGGACGCCTCGAGTCCGGCTCCACCGGACACGGATCCTGGGTCACTCATAGCGAATCCTCGGGTCGAGAACGGCGTACAGGAGGTCGACGAGCAGGCTCATCAGCAGGTACACCAGCACCAGCAGGGTCACGATGCCCGTGACCATGACGCCTTCCTTCTCCTGGATGCCGCGGAAGATCAGGCCGCCGATGCCGTTGATGTTGAAGACGCCCTCGGTGACGATCGCGCCGCCGAGGAGGCTGCCGAGGTCGGTGCCGAGGAACGTGATCACCGGGATCAGCGAGTTGCGCAGCAGGTGGATGCCGACGACGCGGGTCTGCGGCTGGCCCTTGGCGATGGCCGTGCGCACGTAGTCGGAGCGCCGGTTCTCGACGATGCTGGACCGGGTCAGCCTGGCCACGTAGGCCATCGAGAGGCTGCCGAGCACGAACCCCGGCAGGATCAGCTCGCCGAACGTCGGATCGGAGCTGACCGAGGTGTCCATCAGGTCGAAGCCCTGCGGGCCGAGGTAGAGCCGCAGCACGAAACCGGTGACGAAGACCGGCAGCGAGATCAGGAACAGTGTCGAGACCAGGACCAGGTTGTCCAGGAAGCCCGACTTGCGCAGACCGGTGAGGACGCCGGCGATGATGCCGATGACGGCCTCGATGATCAGCGCGATGATGCCCATCTTGAGCGTGATCGGCCACGAGGTGCTGATCTGCTCGCCGACGGAGACGCCGTTGAACGTGGTGCCGAAGTCACCGACGACCAGGTTGCCCAGGTACTTGAAGTACTGGATCAGCAACGGGTCGTTGAGGTTGAGCTTCTGGCTCATCTCGGCGATGTAGGCCGGATCGCACGGCCGCTGGCCGCACTTGCCCGCGAAGGGGTCCTGCGGAATCGCCCAGACGAGGGCGTAGATCAGGAAGGTGGTCCCCAGGAAGACCGGTATCAGCTGCAGCAGACGGCGCAGCACATAGCGACCCATGAGGTCGGCTCCTTGCGTGGTGGGGGCGCCCCGAGCCCTTCGGGAACCGCTCCGGCCCCGCGCCCGTGGTGTTCGACGGACGCGGGGCCGGACGGATCACTCGGAACTCAGGTGTTCGGAATCAGGCCTTGACGCGGAACGACTCCAGTGCGCCCTGACGCTTGAACGACATCTTGGCGTCGAGGAGGTTCTTCGAACGACCGCCGATGCCCTTCTCGTTCCAGGTCGGCATGGAGGGCAGGTCCTTGGCGATGATGTCCTCCGCCTGCTGGTACAGCTTGATCGCCTCGTCCTCGTTGGCCGTCTGGTCGGCCTTCTTGAGGAGGTCGTCGACCTCGGGCTTCGAGTAGTTCGAGTCGTTGGACGACCCACCCGTGCGGTACAGCGGGTTCAGGAAGTTCTCGATCGACGGGTAGTCGGCCGACCAGTCCGAACGGCTCATGCCGGTCAGCTGCTTGCCGTCGACGATCTGGCGGAACGCACCGAAGTTGGTGGCACCGACGAACTCGCAGTCCACGCCCAGCGTCTGCTTGATGCTGTTGCACGCCGCCTCGAGCGGCTCCTTGCGGCCACCGTCCTGGTTGGACTGGATGGTCAGCTTGCCGGTGAAGCCCGACTCCTTGAACAGCTCCTTGGCCTTCTCCGGGTTGTACTTGCAGTACTCACCACAGGTGTCGGCGCGGTAGCCCTTGATGCCGGGCGAGACGAAGCTGGTGGACGGCACGTACGAGCCGGCCAGCACGGTCTTCGTGATCTGCTCCCGGTTGATGGCCATCGAGACGGCCTGGCGCAGCTTCACGTTCTGGAACTGCGGGAGGTACTGCGGGAACGCGATCGCGCTCTGGCCGAGCAGGTTCGCGGTCACGACCGCGTCACCCAGGTCGGCCTTGTACTTCTCGCCGACCTTGGCCGACGGGGGCAGGGCCTCCATGAAGTCCAGCTTGCCGGCGACCAGGTCCTGGTACGCGGTCTCCTGGGAGGAGTAGATCTTGTAGTCCAAGGTCTTGAAGTGGACCTTGTCCTCGCCCTTGTAGTCGTCGAAGCGCTCCATCTTGATCAGCGCGTTCGGCGTGCGGGAGACGAACTTGAGCGGGCCGTTGCCGATCGGCTTGGCCTCGGCGGCCTTCGGGTCCGCGAAGAACGAGTCGGCCATCGGCGAGAACGGCGTGTAGCCGATCATCGTGGTGAAGACCGAGGTCGGACCGTTGAGGGTGACCTTGAACTCGTAGTCGCCCACGAGCTCGAGACCGGACATCTTGTCCTTGGCCGGCTTGGCGTTCTCGTCGGCCGGGTGGACGTCCTCGAAGCCCGCGATCGGGGCGAAGAACGATGCCGCCTGCTGAGCGTTCGGCGCGTACGCGGCCCAGTTCCAGGCGTCGACGAAGTTCTTCGCCTTGACCTCGGTGCCGTCGTGGAACTTCCAGCCCTGCTTGAGCTTGATGTCGTAGACCTTGGCGTCACTCGAGGTGATCGACTCGGCCATCAAGTTGTAGGGGGCGCCGTCCTCGGTCTTGTACCCGACCAGACGCGAGAACAGGGAGTCGGTGACCTTGCCACCGCCCGCCTCGGTCGTGTTCGCCGGGAACAACGTGCTCTTGGGCTCGGTGCCGTAGATCGACACCGTGCCGTCCGGGTTGTCCTTGCCATCGGCGGCGTTGTTGCTCCCGCCACCGCCGCCGCCGCATGCGCTGAGCGTCATGGCGAGCGCGGCTGGCAGAGCCACCCACGCAACCCGTGATCGCGACATCAGTCTCTCCCGCCTTTCCCCGGCGCCGCCGCAGATATTGCGTGCGCGCGCCTCCCCGGGAGGTCTCGTCCACCTCCCAAAACGTGAGAGGACGTTAACCGGGGCGTCCAGTGGTACGCGCACCGAAAGCGGTCACAAACTCGTCACGATCACCTCAAGAAGACCTTAATTCGCGGTTAGACCAGCGAAAACGCGATGCCGTCGAGGATGTCGTGCTCGCTGCACACGAGCGTGCGAATACCTGCGCGATTCTCCAGCTCGTCGGCAATCACGCGCAAGACCACCGCTCCACCGCAGATCACGTCCACTCGACCGGGGTGCATGGGTCCCAGCGAGGCACGATCATCATGCGTCATGGAGAGGATACGGTCGGTGATTTCGCGAACATTGTCAAGTGTGATGCGGCTGAGGTGAATATCGTCGCTGTTGTACACCTCCAACCCCTGGACCAGGGCTGACAATGTGGTGACCGTGCCGGCGACGCCAATCCACGTCTTCATCTTCTCGACCGGGACGACTTCGAACGCTTCTTTCACCGCTTCGCGCGCAAACGCTTCCGCCTGTGCGATTTCGTCCGGGGCGGGCGGGTCGGACTTGATGAAGCGCTCGGTCAGCCGCACGCAGCCGATGTCCATGGACCGCGCGGCCTCGACCTCGGTGCCGCCGCCGAGGACGAACTCGGTGGAACCACCACCCAGATCGGTGACGAGGAAGGGTCCCTCGTCCGGGTCGAGATCGGCCACCGCGCCGAGGTAGCTCAGCCGCGCCTCCTCGTCGCCGGTGATCACCTCCGCGGGCGCGCCGAGGACCGCCTCGGTCATGCCGAAGAACTCGTCCCGGTTGCTCGCGTCCCGCGTGGCACTGGTCGCCACCATCCGTGCCGCCTCGACGCCCTTGCGTTGCATCGTGCGCGCGTAGTCCTGGAGGGCTTCCTTCGTGCGCTGGATCGCGTCGGGGTGCAACCGCCCGGTCGCGTCCACGCCCTGCCCGAGCCGGACGATCTTCATCTCGCGGTGCACGTCCCGCAGCCAGGCCGTGCCGTCGTCGCGCCTGGTGACGTCGGCCACCAGCAGCCTGATCGAGTTGGTCCCGCAGTCGATGGCCGCAACGCGCGACATGTGACGCTCCTCAGTGGGTCCGATGTTCTTCGGCAAGCATCGCGCACACCGCAGTGAGGAACGCGCCCCACGCCTCCCCCGACACCGGCAGGTGGGTGGCGGGCGCCTTGCTGTCGCGAATGCCGATGCCGTGCCCGACCTCGACGCACTCGCTCCCGGATGCGCTGTAGCTGCTCTTGCGCCAAGCCGACATCGAGCGCCTCCTCAGGCGAGCATGCTGGTGATCAACCTCCTCGATTGTTCCGGGTCCAGGGCGTCCCGATCCAGCCCCTTCAACGTGGCGACGTACATGTCCAGGGTGGCCTTGTCCTCCAGGAACAGGCCGGTGTTCAGGTTCTCGACGTAGACGACCGGTTCGAACGTCTCGTAGACCAGCAGGGTGAAGTTGCTCGCCAGCCCTGCGTGCGCCCCGATGGCGGTCGGGACGACCCGGAAGGTGATGTACCTGCGCAGCAACATCATCAGGATGTGCTCCAACTGCGTCCTCATGACGACAGGGCCGCCGACGGGCAGTCGGAGCGCCTGCTCGTGCACGTAGAAGACGAACTCCCGCTCGTAGCTCAGGACCGCCTGGCGGTCGAGCTTCGCCCTGACCAAGGCGTCGATGTCAGCAGGTGTGAGCTTCCTGGTCGACTTCTCGGCCACCTCGCGGATGTAGCCGGCGATCTGGAGCAGGCCCGGAACGAGGTTCATCGTCCAGACGTAGATCTTGCTGGCGAGCCTCTCCTGGTCGATGAGGCTGCGCAGCTGGTCCGGGACGCCGTCCTCCGGGAACAGGAGCCAGCACTTCTCCCGGGACTCGCGGTACAGGGTGAGCATCTGCTCGACGTCGGTGTGCGGGGCGCGGCAGTAGGACAGCAGGCGCACGACGTCGAACTCCGTGACGCCTCCCTTGCCCTGCACGAGGTCGGAGACCTTGGCCTCCTGCCAGTCCAGCAGTTGGGCGAGTCTGCGCTGGGTCATGCCGCTCTGCTCGATGGCGCCGCGCACGCCATTGCCGAACTCCCGGCCCACCACGCTCGAGTTGCGCTTCGGCATGGGAGAGCACGCTAGGAGACGGAATCCCCTCCGCTCCAACGTTTCTGACCGAATCGCCCCGAACGGGCGACGGCTTGGAGGCGTTCCACCGCGACACGCCGGGCTAGCTGGGCGTGGTCGTTACCGGGCTGGTGGTGGGCTCGACCGCGCTGTTCGCCGACGAAGACTGCTGCTGCGAAGACGGCTGCTGCGACGACTGCTGGGTCGACGACGGGACTGCGCTGGACGACTGCTCGGACGCGGGCGGGTTCGACGCGGTGGTCGTGGTGGTCGTGGTCGTCGTGGTGGTGGTCGACGAGGACGACGGCGGCGTCGAGGACGGCGGGCACGAGGTCGACGGGGTCGACGAGGGCGGGTTCGACGACGTCGAGGTGGTGGTGGACGTCGTGGTCGAGGTCGGCGTCGGGCAGTTCGGCTCCGACGAGGACGGCGGGGTCGTCGTCGTGGTGGACGACGGCGGGTTCGACGAGCTCGGGGTGCCCGGGTCGGTGCCGGTGGGCGGGGTGCCGGGGTTGCCCGGGGTCGGGTTCTGCTGGTTGTTGCCGTCGTCGGTGAGCGGCGGCAGCGAGTCGACGTTGTCGCTGTA
Source organism: Lentzea sp. NPDC060358 (assembly GCF_042725365.1). Classification (NCBI taxonomy): domain Bacteria; kingdom Bacillati; phylum Actinomycetota; class Actinomycetes; order Pseudonocardiales; family Pseudonocardiaceae; genus Lentzea; species Lentzea sp. NPDC060358. Next base: position 22,372 of record NZ_JBHXCW010000051.1, read on the forward strand.
CTGCTTGGCCCACTTGAGGACCGTCTGGACGTAGGTCGTCGACTGGTTGTAGCGGAACACGGCCGCGGCGCGGTCGCTCTGCTTCGTCAGGTCGCCGCCGCCCGCGCACAGGTAGCGGCCGGCGCCCAGGGCGGCGTCGTAGACGTTGTTCGGGTTGACCGCGCCGTCGTCGTTGCCGTCGCCGCCGAAGCTCGCCCAGGTGGCGGGGATGAACTGCATCGGGCCGACCGCGCGGTCCCAGGCGGTGTCGCCGTCGAGGCGGCCGCCGTCGGTGTCGCGGATCGCGGCCATGCCGGGAGCGCCGTTGAGGACCGGGCCGAGGATCTTGGGGGTGGCGTCGCCGACGGCGTTCACGCGGCCGTTGTTGGCGTGGTTCGACTCGACCTTGCCGATGCCGGCGAGCAGCGCCCAGTCGAGGTTGCAGCCCGGCACGAGCTGGGCCATCTTGTCCTCCGCGCGGAGGTAGGCCTCCAGCACGACGCCGGGGATGCCGTAGTCGCCGGGGAAGTCGTCGACGAGGCCGGGCTCGTTGTCGAGGCCGTCGTCGAGCTCGCCGTCCTCGAGGTCGGCGAGCAGCGCGGCGCTCAGCTCCTCCGACAGCGGCAGGCGGCCGGACGCGCCCAGCTCCGACGGGTCGCGCCGCAGCGCGGTGAAGACGTCGGCCGGGCCGAGCGTGACAGCGATGTCGTTGTGCTTCGAGAGGTTGACCCAGTCGACGAGCTTGGTGCCGACCACCAGCGACGGCGCGAGCATCGCAGCCAGCGCGGCAACGGCGAACCCCTTGTGCTTCGGGGACAGCGCCGCGGGACCGCGCAGTTTGGCCATTGCCACGAATACTCACCTCTCGTGCGTCATCGCGGCGCGCCGTCTCGCAGTTACGGCGGACGCCCCCGTTCCGACCCGTTCCACCCTGCCCGACTATCGGGACCAGGTGTACCCAAGACGGAGTGAAGCGTGTGTTCGGTTCCGTTGACTGTTAACTCGCCGTTACGCGCAGTCCCCCGCCGGCCAGAGCCCCTGCGCCCGCAGGAGCGTCAGGGCCTCGTCGCCCATGGGGTTGACCCCGGGGCCCTTCGCGAGGGCGTGCGCGACGTGCACGTGGAGGCACTTGACCCTGCTCGGCATGCCGCCCGCGGTGACCTGGGTGCCCAGCGACTCGATGGCGTCGCGTTCGGCGAGGTACGCCTCGTGCGCGCGCAGGTACGCCGCCGCCAGGTCCTCGTCGGTCGCCAGGCGCTCCTGCTGCTCCTTCATGAGCCCGCCGCCCTCGAGCGTGCTGACCAGCGAGTTCAGCTTCGGGCAGGTCAGGTAGTACAGCGTCGGGAACGGCGTCCCGTCGGGCAGCCGCGGCGCCGTCTGCACGACGTTCGGGTGCCCGCCGGGGCACCGCGACGCGATCGCACGTGTCCCGCGCGGCGTGCGGCCGAGCTGCTGGGCGACCGTTTCCAGGTCAGCAGCACTTACTTGTGCGTCACCGATTCCCACAGTTCCTCGTACCAAGACCCTTGTGCCGCGGGCTTGCCCGACGGCCTCTCCGATTCGGTGTTGCGACCTTCGTCACCCGGCAGTTGCACGATGTACGGCGTCTCGCCCGGTCGCACCCAGTGCAACCGCTTGCGCGCCTCGATCTCCACGTGGCCGGGGTCCTGCAGCTGCGCCTTGCGCTGCTCCAGCGCGGCGACCGTCTCGCGCAGCTTCTGCTGCTCGGCCCCCACGTCACGGAGCTCGTCGCGCTGCGAGAGGTAGGTCCGCAGCGGGACCGCGATGCTCAGCGCCAGTGCGCACAGCACCATCGCGAACATCGCGGCCCGCCGCGTTCCCGTCATGCCGAACGCGCCACCCGTGCCGTCGCTGCGACGCGACGGCGCCTTCGGGCGCGGTGGCTTCCGAGCGCGCGCGGGCCGCGCCTCCCGCTCTGCACGGGGACGGCGGGGACGACGCGCGCGCTCGGCCATGGATCAGCCCTCCGGCGTGTAGCGCGGGAACGCGAGCTCGCCCGCGTAGCGCGCCGCGTCGCCGAGGCTCTCCTCGATGCGCAGGAGCTGGTTGTACTTCGCGGTGCGCTCACCGCGGGCGGGCGCACCGGTCTTGATCTGGCCGGCGCCGACCGCGACGGCGAGGTCGGCGATGGTCGTGTCCTCGGTCTCGCCCGAGCGGTGCGACATCATCGACTTGTAGCCGTAGGACGTGGCCAGCGAGACCGCGTCGAGCGTCTCGGACAGCGTGCCGATCTGGTTGACCTTCACCAGCAGCGCGTTGGCGGCGCGGCGGGAGATGCCCTCCTCCAGGCGCTCCGGGTTCGTGACGAACAGGTCGTCGCCGACGATCTGGACCTTCTCGCCCAGCTCGGCGGTCAGCTGCACCCAGCCGTCCCAGTCGTCCTCGGACAGCGGGTCCTCGATGGAGACCATCGGGTAGTCGCGGACCAGCTCGGAGTAGTAGCCGATCATCTGCTCGGCCGACCGCTTGGTGTTCTCGAACGAGTAGGCGCCGTCGGAGAAGAACTCCGTGGCGGCCACGTCGAGCGCGAGCGCGACGTCGCGGCCCGGCCGGTAACCGGCCTTCTCGATGGCCTCGAGGATCAGGTCGAGCGCGTCGCGGTTGCTGCCGAGGTTCGGCGCGAAACCGCCCTCGTCGCCCAGGCCCGTCGCGAGGCCCTTGCTCTTCAGCACGGACTTCAGCGCGTGGTAGACCTCGGTGCCCCAGCGCAGGCCCTCGCGGAACGTCTCCGCGCCGATCGGCGCGATCATGAACTCCTGGATGTCCACGTCGGTGTCGGCGTGCGAGCCACCGTTGAGGATGTTCAGCATCGGCACCGGCAGCACGTGCGCGTTCGGTCCGCCGATGTAGCGGAACAGCTCCAGGCCGCTGGAGGTCGCCGCCGCCTTCGCGACCGCGAGGCTCACGCCGAGGATGGCGTTGGCGCCCAGGCGGCCCTTGTCCGGCGTGCCGTCCAGGTCGACGAGCTTCTGGTCGACGACCCGCTGCTCGACGGCCTCGATGCCGACCAGCTCGGGGCCGATCTCGTCGAGCACCGCGGTGACCGCGCGCTCGACACCCTTGCCCAGGTACCGCTTGGCGTCGCCGTCCCGCAGCTCCACCGCCTCGTGCTCACCGGTGGACGCGCCCGACGGAACAGCCGCGCGCTCCAGCGTGCCGTCGTCCAGCGCCACCTCGACCTCGACGGTGGGGTTGCCGCGAGAGTCCAGGATCTCGCGTGCTCCGACCTGCTCGATGACCGCCACTTGCGCTCCCTGTTTCTCCTGCGTCTCGTCGTCGTGACGAGCCTACTTGGGCCAGGTGACCGGGCGGGGCTCGACACCTGCGGATCGCGCGTGGATCGCGGTGGAGGGCCGGGGCCGGTCGTCTGAATCGTGCCAGACGACCCGGGCGGTGCCCAGACCCGCGTCAGCCCGCCTTCACCAGGTACGGCACGGCGTACTGCACGACGTCGGTCAGGCTCGATCTCGTCTTCGTCTCACCGGCATCCCCGACGACCACCTTGGCGATCAGGTCGCCGCGCGCGACGAAGGCCTCGCAGCGCCACTCGCCCTCCGCCACCTCGGGGACGTCCTCGCAGAGCGCGTAGGTGTCGTCGACGCCCTCCCACTCCGGGATGTCGACGTCCGCGACGACCTCGCGGGGCGGCTCACCGTTCGCGCCGTTGTAGGTCTGGCACGACCGGGCCTTGGCGCGCACCGTGTCGAGGACGTGCTTCGCACTGACCCCGACCAGACCGAACACCTGCTCCTCGACGTAGGTGGTCGCGTACCAGATGCGCTTGCGCGAGGTGGAGACACCGACGTCGACACGTGCACCCAGGCACACAGCGCTGAGCTTGCCGTCGGAGATGGCGAGCTCGGCGTCCCACTTGGGCTCGTCGGTCACGTGCTCGGCCGGGATGCCGAGCTCCTCGATCGGCATCAGGGCCGACTTCACCTTCGCGTCCATCGCCTTGACCAGGTCCGGTGTCGATGCGGTCGAGGTCGGCGGCGGGGACGGCGCGGGCTCGGGCGGCGTCGGCGAACAGGCCGCCACAGCGATCACGGACGCGGCGATGACGAGACGCATGAACTCTCCCCCACGGAGCAAAACCGAAAGGTGCTCAGATTAGCCGCACCGGCAGGTGTTTCACGCCGTTCTGGAAGTTCGACCGCAGCCGGACCACCTCCCCGTCCGGCTCCAGCACACCCGGCAGGTCCAGCACCGCCTCGAACACCGCCCGCATCTGCGTCCGCGCCAGCTGCGCCCCGAGGCAGAAGTGCGGCCCGTGCCCGAAGCTCAGGTGGTCGGCCTCGCGCCGGCCGACGTCGAACCGGTCCGGGTCGGTGAAGACCCGCTCGTCCCGGTTGGCCGAGGAGAACCAGACGACGACCTTGTCCCCGGCCGCGATCGGCACCCCGGACAGCGTCGTGTCCCGCACGGCCGTGCGCCGGAAGTGCATGACCGGCGTCCACCAGCGCAGCATCTCCTCGACGGCGGTGGGCAGCAGCGACCGGTCCGCCCGCAGCCGTGCGTACTGGTCCGGGTGTTCCAGCAGGGCGATCAGACCGCCGGGGATGCCGTTGCGCAGGGTCTCGTTGCCCGCCACCGAGAACAGCCAGAACAGGGTCTCGAACTCCTCCAGCGAGACGTCCTCCCGCATGAGGTTGCTCAGCACGTCGTCCGACGGGTGCTCGCGCTTGTGAGCCCCGAGAGCGTGCGCGTAGGCGTACAGATCGGGCATGCCGCCCCGAGCGCGCGGGTCGCGGCCGTCGTCCGGGCGGAGCTCCAGCGCCCGCAGTGCCATGTCGGTCATGCCGTCCGTCGAGCTGGACGACAGCGCGTACTCCTCGTCCTGGAAGCCGATCACGCGGTTGCTCCAGTCGTAGAGCAACGCGCGGTCCTGGCGCGGCACGCCGAAGACGTCGGCCAGGGTCAGCAGCGGCAGGTCGGCGACGTCGGCCGCGAAGTCACCCGACAGCGCGGAGACGATCTCCCGTGCGTGCGACCGGATGCCGGCCTCCAGCCGGGCCACGGCGCGCGGGGTGAAGGCCTGGGTGAGCATGCGGCGCAGGCGGGTGTGCTCGGGCGGGTCCTGGTTCAGCATCATGCGCTGGACGTAGGCGAGGTCGGCGGGTTCCGGGTCGCGGATCTGGGTGGCGCCGCGGTGGGACGAGAACACGCCGGGCGACCGCAGCACCGTCCGGACGTCGTCGTACCGGAGGACCGCCCAGAAGTCGCCGACGCGCACGACGTCCTTTTCACGCAACCGGGTCAATGCGTCGTGCGGGACACCCGAGGTATACGTGTCCGGGTCGGCGATCAGCTCGGCATCGGTCCGCATAGAACGGGATTCTGACGTGCTTCATGTCGAACGTGGTGGGAACGGGCCGTTGCTGGTGCTGCTGCACGGGCTGGGCGCCACCGGCGAGGTGTGGGAGGACGTCGTCGCGGGGTGGTCCGGGAGCTGGCTCGTGCCCGACCTGCCCGGTCACGGGCGCAGCGGCCGGATCGACCGCTACTCGTTCGGCTCGTTCGCCGCGGCCGTGGCGGAGGTGGTCCCGCGCGAGCCCGTCACGGTCGTCGGGCACTCGCTGGGCGGCGTGGTCGGCTTGGCGCTCGCGAGCGGCTGGTTCGGGGTCGACGTGACGACGTGCGTCGGGGTCGGGATCAAGGTCCGGTGGACCGACGAGGAGCTCGAGAAGGCGGCGGCGTTCGCGGCGCGGCCGGCCAAGGTGTTCGACCTCGAGGCGGAGGCCGTCGACCGCGCCTCCCGGATGGCCGGCGTGCCGATCTGGCACGGTGTGTCCGAAGTGGACGGCGGCTGGGCGCCGTCGCTGGACGTGCGGGCCTTCGGCGTCGGCAGGCCGGACCTGCCGGGGCTGATCATGGCGTCGAAGGCGGAGGTCGTGCTGGCCGCGGGCGAGAACGACCCGATGTGCCCCCGGGAGCACCTGGAGGAGCTGGTGCCGGATCCGGTCACGTTCCCCGGCGCCGGCCACAACGTCCACGTCGAGTCGCCCTCGTCGCTGCACACCCTGCTGGCTCAGCTCGCGAGGTAGCCGCCGTCGGCCGCGAGCACCACGCCGTTGACGAAGCTCGACTGGCCGGACGCGAGGAACAGCACGACGTCCGCGATCTCCTCCGGTTCGCCCACCCGGTGCAGCGGCACGGTCTCGCTGATCTTGTCGAAGACCTCGCCCGCCTGCGTGACGGCGGCCTCGGTGCGGATCGGGCCGGGCGCCACGGAGTTCACCCGCACCCCCCGCGGTCCGAACTCCACGGCCCACGACCGGGTCAGGGCGTCCAGCGCCGCCTTCGAGGCGCTGTAGACGCTGGTGATCGGGTTGCCGACGTCCGCGCCGATCGACGAGACGTTGACGATCGAGCCCTTCCCCTTCGCGAGCATCGCCGGGGCAAGGGCGGCGGTGAGGAAGTAGACGCCGCGCACGTTCACGTCGAAGACCTGCTCGTAGGTCTCCAGCGACTGCTCGGTGGTCGGCGAGAACGGGAAGATGCCCGCGTTGTTGACGAGGACGTCCACCTCGCCGACCTCCGCGGCGAGGGCGCGGACGTCGTCGAGGCTCGCGACGTCCGAGACGAGGAAGTGGCCGGTGCCACCGGCCTGCTCGACGAGCTCGACGGTCTCCTTGCCGAGCTCGGCGCGGCGGCCGGTCAGGTAGACGGTGGCACCCGCCTCGGCGAGCTTGACCGCGATCGCGCGGCCGATGCCCGACGTGGCTCCGGTGACGAGTGCCTTCTGGTTCGCGAGGGTCTTGGTCGACATGTCCACGACCGTGCCGAAGCCGCGTGGTCCGGCCGTGAATTCCGGATGAATCAGCTGCTGGGGGCCAGGGTGCGCAGGCCGAAGAACATCTGCACGAACCGCGGCATCCGGTAGCGGCCGAACTCCAGGGGCTCGAGGAGGTGGACGTCGGCGAGCGACTCCAGCAGGGTGTCGATCCGGCCGATCCCGCCGCCGCTCAGCCGAACGGCCTCGGCCACGTCGATCACGTCGGCCTTCTGCCGGGCGAAGCACGTGAGCAGGTGCCGCTGCTCCTCGGTCAGCTGCTCGTCGGCCTTGATGAGCGGCGCGAGCACCGCCCGGCAGTCCGACGGAACCGCTTCGCCCAGCACCAGCTCGCGGTCCATCTGCTTCAGCAGCATCGCGACGGTCCACGTCGGGCGGGCGCTGAGCTTGCCGCCGAGCACCCGGATCGGGTTCGGCAGGTGCGACACCTGCGCGAGCACCTCGGCCGCCGCCTCCTGCTCGGCCGCGATCCGGGCGGGGTCGAGGACCTTGCGGAGGAACTCGCGCGCCTCGGGCACCGCGAGCCCGGCGATCTTCAGCCACGTCACGCCCGGCAGCTCGTTCCACCGCCGCACGCTCGTGAAGAGCACAGCCGAGCCGAGTGTGTGCAGGTCGCGCACCGACTCGGGCGACGGCAGGTCGTCGACGACCACGAGGAACCGCTTGCCGCGCGCCTTCTCCCGCCACAGCGCGGCTTTGTCGCCCGTGGCGTTCTCGACGCCGACCGCGCGCAGCAGCTCGCCCGCGACGTCGTGGCCGCGCACGACGATCTGCCCGTCGGGGAACCGGTGCGCGGCGAGGTGGCCGATCCGGGTGGCCAGCGCGGTCTTGCCGCTGCCGTGCATGCCGGTGATGCCGACCGTGCCGGGCAGGGCCTGCAGCGCCCGCGCGATCTCCCGCGCGCGGCCGGTGAAGTCGACGACGTCCGGCGGCAGCTGTGCGGGCCTGCGCGGCAGGTGCAGGTGGCCCCGGAGGATCTGCGCGTGCACCTCGCGCAGCTCCGGTCCCGGTTCGAGGCCGAGCTCCTCGGTGAGCAGCGCGCGGGCCTAGTGGAAGTGGTCGAGCGCCTCGGCCTGCCGGCCCTCGCGGAACAGCGCGTGCATCAGCAGTGCGCGCGGCCGTTCGCGCAACGGGTGCGCCCGCACGTGCTTCTGCAGCTCGATGATGTCCAGCTCGCGTTCGAGCCACTCCTCGCGGAGCTTGAGCCGCTGTTCGGCGAGCCGCACGCGTTGCGCCTCGAAGTAGCTGCCCCGCAGCCCTTCCAGGGGTTCGCCCGTGCAGTCGTCGACGAGCTCCGCCCGGAGCGTGTAGCCGCCGTCCCTCGACCTCAGGTCCAGCTCGGGGAGCGCCTTGCGGATCTTGTAGGTGTGCGTCCGCAGCGCCGTCACCGCGCTCGGCGTCGGGTCGTCCCAGACCATGCCGACCAGCTGGTCGTTGCTCAACCGGATGCCGTTGTTGAGCAGCAGCGCCGCCAGCACCGCCCGTTGCTGGCGCGGCCCCAGGTCGACCTCGTCGTCGTCGCGCCAGGCTCGTACCGGACCCATCAGCGAGAAGCGCAGGCTCATGCACCGGCACAACGCCCGCGGGCGTTCCCGACTTCCCGTCTCGCGCCTAGCTTGGCGGTGTGGGGAACCCGTTGCGCGAACTGACCCTGGACCAGCTGCGCCGCCGCACCAGCGTGAAGTGGCGCCACCACCCCGACGACGTGCTGCCGGTGTGGGTGGCCGAGATGGACGTGCCGCTCGCCGAACCGGTCGCGCGGGCCATCACCGACGCCGTGGCGATCGGCGACACCGGGTATCCCGCCGGGACCGGGTACGCCGAGGCGCTGGCCGGGTTCGCGGGAACGCGGTGGGGCTGGCACCCGGCCGTGGAGCGGATGGCGGTCGTGCCGGACGTGATGCTGGGCGTCGTCGAGATGCTCCGGCTGGTCTCGCACCGGGACGCGCCCGTCGTCGTCAACTGCCCCGTCTACCCGCCCTTCTACCAGTTCACCCGGTCGCTGGGCCGCCAGGTCGTCGAGGCCCCGCTGGACGCGGCGGCGCGGATCGACCCCGCCGCGCTGGAGGCGGCGTTCGTGCGAGCGGGCCGGGGTGCGGCGTACCTGCTGTGCAACCCGCAGAACCCGACCGGCACCGTGCACACCCGTGCCGAGCTGGAGCAGGTCGCGCGGCTCGCGCGGGAGCACGGGGTCCGGGTCGTGGCCGACGAGATCCACGCGCCGATCACCGGCGGCGACTTCGTGCCGTACCTCAGCGTCGCCGGGGACGGGCTGTCGCTGCTGTCCGCGTCGAAGGCCTGGAACCTCGCCGGGCTCAAGGCCGCGCTGGCCGTCGCCGGGCCCGAGTCGGCCGCCGACCTCGCGCGGCTGCCGGAGGAGGTCGGGCACGGCGCCAGCCACCTCGGGGTCATCGCGCACACGGCGGCGCTCAGGGACGGCGTCGAGTGGCTGGACGCGCTGCTGGAGGGCCTCGACGAGAACCGGCGGCTGCTCGCCGGCCTGCTGGCCGAGCACCTGCCCGGCATCCGGTACGCGCCGGGCGGGGGCACCTACCTCGCCTGGCTCGACTGCCGTGAGCTGGGCCTCGGCGACGACCCCGCCGAGGCGTTCCTCGAGCGGGGCAGGGTCGCGCTGAACTCCGGCCTGCCGTTCGGGACCGGTGGCGCGGGCTTCGTGCGGATGAACCTCGCCACCACCCCGGAGGTCCTGGAGGAGGCGGTGCGCCGGATGCGGACCGCCTCCGCCGGAACGTCCGGGAAGTCCTGACTGGACTCGCGGTGACCGGTTCGTCCACTCCTTCGAGTCCTGTCGCCCGGACGGCAGTCGAAGAACCGCCGATCGGTGGGTACCGTTGATCGAATGACGGACGGCACCTTCGAGGCGTTCAGGAAGGCGGAGGCGTTGCTCGCACAGCGCCGGCCTCTCGACGCCCTGCGCGAGCTGAAGCAGGTGCTGGACGAGGCGGGCGATGCGCCGTCGGTGCAGCTGCTCGCCGGTCGCGCCTACCTCGGGTCCGCTCAGCTCAACCGGGCGGAGGAGGCGTTCCGCAAGGTGCTCGACCTCGACCCGAGCGACCACTACGCGCGGTTCGCGCTCGGCAAGACGCTGCAGCGGCTGGCGCGGCTGCCGGAGGCGCTGGCCCAGCTGCGGATGGCCGTCGCGATGAACCCCTCTCCTGAGTATCAGGAAGCCCTGGGCGAGGTGCGCGCCCGCATGGCCGTCGAACGCGACCGGAACTGACTGTCCACAAAGGACATACGCGCACGTTGCACCGAATGGACGCGTGTTCAACGGTGGGTGAGCGACTAAGTTCTCTGTGAGGCCACCGGGGGGACGCAGACCGCGTTCTGACGGCTGCCGGATCTGGGGGGATCCAACCGTGAGCGCGGTGTGCGCTGCCCTCGTTTCGGTGTGCCGTCAAAGGCCGCGACAGAGGGGTAGTGCGCAGTGAAGATGATGAGGATCTCGACGCTGGCGGCGATCACCGCCACCACGGCGCTCCTGGTGACGGCGGCTCCGTCACTGGCGCAGGGCAACACCGGTCCGTCCGCGCTCACGCCCGAGGTCAAGGCGCTGATGGCGACCCAGGACAGACTCCACAAGATCGCCGAGAAGGTGGAGAGAGGCAACGGCTTCAGCGGTTTCTACGTGGACGCGGGCAGCGGGACGCTCAACGTCTACTGGAAGGGCAAGGCGTCGGCCAAGGTCAGCTCCGCTGCCGCGGTCGCGAAGGCGCAGGGCCTGACCGTGAAGGTGCACGACGCCAAGTACTCGCAGGCCGAGCTCAACGCCGAGGCCGCGCGCCTGGTCAAGACCGGTTCCGTCCAGAGCGTCGCCGCCAAGTACGACGGCAGCGGGCTCAAGGTGAAGCAGGCCGCGACGGGCTTCTCCGCGAAGTCCGCGCCGCAGAGCTCGGTCGCCGTCGAGGTGGAGTCCGGTGAGGTCGAGCTCGCCGCGTCCCGCCTCTTCGACTCCGCTCCCTACAAGGGCGGCGCGTACATCGAGAACTACTTCAACGGCGTCTTCGACGGTTCCTGCACCTCCGGCTTCGCGGTGGTCAGCAACGCCACGGGCAGGGACAAGCTCCTGACCGCGGCGCACTGCGGTGAGGTCGGCAGCTACTACACCACCGGCAACGGCGAGGGCGACGTCATCGGCGCGGTCGAGACCCGCTCGGTCGCCTCGGACAGCGAGATCGTCAACGCCACCGGCCAGGCGCGCGTGTGGATCGGCGACTCGATCCAGACCGAGCTGGACACGGGCAGGGCCAACCAGTACGGCCTCGACGTCATCGGTTCGTCCGCGACGATCGCCGGCGACTGGCTGTGCGACTCCGGCTCGTTCTCCGGCACGATCTGCGAGATCCGCGCCACCCAGACCGGCCTGACCATCTGCCTGACCGGCTTCGGCTGCGTGAACAACTCGGTCGAGGCCGTGCACCAGGGCGGCTACAGCGCGGGCGGCAACGGCGACAGCGGCGGCCCGGTCTTCTCCGTGCAGCAGCCCGGTGACCGCCTGGTCGCCCGCGGCACGCTGACCGCGATCTCGATCGCGGCGACCGACCTGCGCCAGTGCAGCGGCGTCCCGGCGGGCAACGGCCGCCGGTGCTCGCAGCGGATCATCTACCCCGACATCGTGGCCCAGCTGGCCGACCACAACGTGCGGATCAAGACGATCGGCTGACGCAAGAACGGAACCGGCGACCCCGAGTCCTCTGTGGACTCACGGGTCGCCGGTTCTTCCACATCTCGAGGATTCGGGGAAACGTTGAGGAAACGACTCACCGCGCTGGCCGCCGTCGGGGCCGCGCTGCTGGTGCCGGCCACGCCGGCGCTCGCACAGTCCGGGGGACCGATCTCCCCCGAGGTCGTGGCGCTGATGGCGACCCAGGACCAGCTGCACGAGATCGCCGGCCGGATCGACCGGACCGGCGGGTTCGGCGGGTTCCACGTCGACGCGGGCAGCAGGACGCTCGACGTCTACTGGAAGGGCCGGGCGCCCGCGGCGGTCGGCGCGGCCGCCGCCGTCGCCGAGCAGCGCGGCCTGACCGTGAAGGTGCACAGCGCCGAGTACTCGCGGGCCGAGCTGGACGCCGAGGCCGCGCGCCTGGTCGCGACCGGTGCCGTCCAGAGCGTCGCCGCCAAGCACGACGGCAGCGGCCTCGCGGTCACGCCGAAGGCGGGGCTGTCGGCCAGGTCCGCGCTGCGGAGCTCCGTCGCCGTGGAGACGCGGTCCGGCGGGTTCGAGCTCGTGGCGTCCCGGCTCGCGGACACCCCGCCCTTCAAGGGCGGCGCGTACATCGCCAACTACCGCAACGGCGTCCCGCAGGGCGGGTGCAGCTCCGGTTTCGCGATGACCAGCAACAGCACCGGCGCGCCCAAGCTCCTGACCGCCGCGCACTGCGGCCAGCTGGGCAGCGGCTACAGCAACAACAGCGACGACCCGATCGGCTGGGTCGAGTCCCGGTCGGTGGAGTCGGACAGCGAGACCATCGTGGTCCCGGACGCGCAGCCGCGGGTCTGGATCGGCGACTCGGTCCAGACCGAGCTGGACACGGGCAGCGCCAACCAGTACGGCCTCGACGTCGTCGGTGCCGCGAGCACCCTGCCCGGTGACTGGCTGTGCGACTCCGGCGCGTACTCCGGCACCATCTGCGACATCCAGGCCACCGCCACCGGCGTGACCGTCTGCTTCCCCGACTTCGGCTGCGCGGTCGGCCTGGTCGACGCGACCCACCGCGGCGGGTTCAGCGCGGGCGGCAACGGCGACAGCGGCGGCCCGGTCTTCTCCGTGCAGCCCGGTGACAAGCTCGTCGCCCGCGGCACGCTGACCGCGATCTCGCTCAACTCCGCCGACGTCCGCCAGTGCAGCGGCGTCCCGGCGGGCAACGGCCGCCAGTGCTCGCAGCGGATCGTCTTCCCGGACATCACGAACCAGATGGCGGCCCACGACGTCCGGGTCATGACGGTCTCCTGACCGTTCAGGTTCCGAAGAGGGTGTCGCCCCAGTGGCCACCGGGTTTCACGCCCGGTGGCACGGCGAAGTGGCCGGACCCGGTGTGCTCCACGTACTCCATCATGTCGTCCTTCGTGGACAGCGCCTGCTGCATCGGCACGAACTGCTTGCGCGTGTCCCGGTTGAACGCCACGAAGAACAGGCCGGCGTCGAGGTGGCCGAGCCCGTCCGAGCCGTCGGTGAAGTTGTAGCCGCGGCGCAGGATCCTGACGCCGTTCAACGCCTCCGGCGACGCGAGCCGGATGTGCGCGACCTCGCCGATCAGCGGCACGCCGCCCGCGCCCTTCACGTGCAGGTCGGGCTCGTCGAACTCCTTCTGCTGACCCAGCGGCGCACCCTCGCCCTTGGTGCGGCCGACGATCTGCTCCTGCTCGGTCAGCGACGTGCGGTCCCAGATCTCGATGTGCATGCGGATGCGGCGCGTCACCAGGTACGTGCCGCCGACGAGCCAGTCCGGCCCGTCCTCCTCCGCGACCCACACGTGGTTCTCGAGGTGGTCGGTGTCCTCGGCCTTGATGTTGCGCGTGCCGTCCTTGAACCCGAACATGTTGCGCGGTGTGGCCTGGTCGCGCGTGGTCGACGACGTGCGGCCGAAGCCGAGCTGCGACCAGCGGACCGCGACCTTGCCGAAGCCGATGCGGACCAGGTTGCGCACGGCGTGCACGGCGACCTGCGGGTCGTTCGCGCAGGCCTGGATGCAGAGGTCGCCGTTGCTGCGCGCCGGGTCGAGGTCGTCCTTCGGGAAGCGCGGCAGGTCGATCAGCCGTTCCGGCCGTTTCGCGGCGAGCCCGAACCGGTCGTCGAAGAGCGACGGGCCGAAGCCGATCGTGATGGTCAGCGCGGACGCGGGCAGGTCGAGGGCCTCGCCGGTGTCCTTGGGCGGCGCCTCGGCGTTGCCGCCGACCGCGCCGTTCTCCGCGGCCTCCTGGCCCGCCGTCATCCGTTCCGCGGCGAGCGTCCACTCCTTGAGCAGTTCCACCAGCTCGTCGCGGCTCCCGGTCTTCACGTCGAGCGCGACGAAGTGCATGTGGTCCTGCGCGGGCGTGGTGATGCCCGCCTGCACGTCGCCGCGGAACGGCACCTTGGCCGCGGCGACGTTCTCGACCGCCGGCGCCGCACCGGAGGCCAGCACACCGGCGGCGGCGCCCGCGCCCGCGAGCGCCACACCGGCGCCCGTGAACCCGAGCAGCCTGCGGCGCGACACCTCGGTCACTTGGCGGACACCACTTCCGCGACCTTGCTGACCGGCTCGCCGAGCGCGTCGACGGCCTCGGCCAGCACCTTGACCTGGTCCTGCGACAGCTCGGTGTAGAGCTGGAAGCCGTCGCCCCTGCGGTGCTTCTCCAGCGCCTCGTCGAGCGCCTTGAACTTGGCGTCCAGAGTGGACACGAGCGCCTTGTCCTTCTGCTCCACGGCGGGGCGCAGCGCGGCGATGGCGGCCTGCGAGCCGTCCACGTTCGCGCGGAAGTCCCAGAGGTCCGTGTGCGAGTAGCGGTCCTCCTCGCCGGTGATCTTGCCGGTGGCGACCTCGTCGAGCAGCTCCTTGGCGCCGTTGGCGAGCTGCACGGGCGTCAGCTCGACCGACTTGGCCTTGGCCACGATCTCCTTGACGTCGGTCAGCAGGTCGTCGGCGATCTTGTCGGAGTCGGCCTGCAGCCCGGACTCCCACAGGTCCTTCTCGAGGCGGTGGTAGCCGGTGAACGCCATGCCCTCCTCGATGACGTCCTCCCGGCCGTCGATCTTGGGGTCGAGGTCGCCGAAGCTCTCCGCGACGGGCTCGATGCGCTCCCAGTACGTGCGCGAGACGGGGAAGAGCGCCTTGGCGTCGTCGACCTTCTTGGCCTTGACGGCGCCGACGAACTCCTCGGTCTTCACGAGCAGCTGGTCGGCCTGCGAGGTGACGTAGCGCTGGTAGCTCTTGGTCGCGTCGGCGAGCAGCGCGTTGCCGTCGGTCGACTTCTTGCTGTCGCCGGTGACGGTGAACTCGCCGCGGATGCCGTCGCCCTTCATGCCGGGCTTGCACGCGGTCTGGAACTTGCCGGACTCGGTGACCTCGACGATCAGCTTGCGGCTGAGCCCCGGCCCGATGTTCTCGACCTCGCCGAGGATCCGGTCGCCCTCGGCGTAGAGGTAGAACTCGGTGACCTTCGTGCCCTTGTTGGTCACGTCGAACGTCACGTTGCCCGTACCGGCCTCGGTCTTGGCGACCTTGCACGCGTCGTCGGAGGCCTCGACGGCGATGGCGCCGCTCGCGTCACCGCTCGTCGCGCCGTTGCCGCACGCCGCCAGCAGCGCGAGCGACCCCAGGATGACCACTGCTTTGCGCACGGTTGCCACTCCATCGATCAGTTGGACACGGCGGCGCGACGGCGCGGCCGGATGAGGAACAGGGAGAGAACGACCCCCACGTAGGCGACCCACGCGACGGCCTGCAGCACGGACGTGCGCTGCGAGTAGTTGAAGAAGCCCTTGAGCAGCGCCCCGTACCAGGAGTCCTCCGGCAGGGTGTCGCTGATGTCGAACGCGAGCGTGTTCAGCCCCGGCAGGATCGCGGCCTCCTGCAGGTCGTGGATCCCGTAGCTGAGCACCCCCGCCGCCACGAACACGAGCAGGACACCCGTGACGGTGAAGAACTTTCCAAGATCGAATCGAATCGCGCCCTGGTACAGCAGTGCGGCGATCACCACGGCGACCGCGATGCCGCCCAGAAAACCGATCAACGGCTCGGTCGTCCCGCCCCCGGCGGCCTGCACGCTGGAATAGAAGAAGACGGCCGTCTCCAGCCCTTCCCGACCAACGGACAAAAGGGACACGAAGACGATGGCAAATGGTCCGATTTCGAGAGCTTCGTCCATTTTCCCGCGCAGCTCGGCGGCGATCGTCTTGGCCGCCCGGCGCATCCAGAAGATCATTCCCGTGACGAACGCGACCGCGATGATCGACATCGTCCCGCCGAACGCTTCCTGCTGCTCGAACGACATGCCGGCGGCACTGAACGTGATCACCGCACCGGCCGCCACGGACAACGCCACGGCCGCACCGACACCCGCCCAAACCCATTTGAGCGCATACCGTCGATCGGTCTTCACGAGGAATGCGATCAAGATGCTGACGACGAGCGCAGCCTCGAGCCCCTCGCGCAGCCCGATCAAGCCATTGGCGAACAGCATCCCGCGCCTCCGTGAATTAGGTCGGCCTTATTTAAGGTAAGCCTCACCTGAATGTCCAGCCGCCAACGGTGCCGTTTGCGTCACTCTCGCGACCTTCGCGACTTGAACCGAGCACGTAGCCTGGGTCTCGTGGTCCCGTCGCCCTCACCTCCCACCCGCCCCCGACCCAGCTCCGGCAACGTCTTCGGCCGCATCGTCCTGGTGCTGCTGCTGATCGTCGTGGTGGCCGCGGGCGCCTGGGGCCTGGGCGCCCTGAACCGCAGGGATGCGGCCCCGCTGGGCCCGCCCCCGTTCCTCGTCCCGATCCAGGACGTGAGCCCGGGAGAGGCGATCCCGACCAACGCCGCCGCCCCCGGCACCACCCAGGACGCCAACCCGCTCTCCGAGTGGGCGACGAGGGTGGCCGCGAAGACCGACATCCCGGTCCGGGCCCTGCACGCCTACGCCGCGGCGGACCTGACGATGCAGAAGGAAGCCCCGGCCTGCCGGATCTCGTGGACCACCCTGGCGGGCATCGGCAGGATCGAGTCGCACCACGGCAACATCAACGGCGCGAAGCTGCAGGAGAACGGCCTCCCGAGCCGCCCGATCATCGGCATCCCCCTGGACGGCAGCCCGGGGGTGAAGGCCATCAACGACACCGACGGCGGCCGCTTGGACGGCGACACGACCTGGGACAGGGCGGTGGGCCCGATGCAGTTCATCCCGGGCACCTGGAACCGCTGGGCGAAACGGGCGGCGGCGGACGGCCAACCGGCAGACCCGCAGAACATCGACGACGCGGCCCTGACCGCCGCCCGCTACCTGTGCGGGGCGGGCGCGAGGGACCTGGGCACGGGCCAGGGCTGGTGGGCGGCGGTGCTGACCTACAACAACTCGGTGGAGTACGGCCAGAACGTGTTCAGCGGGGCCGACGCGTACGCACGGGCGAGCACGCCGCAGTAGGGCGAGCGCAGCAGGGGCGCGAGCGCAGTCGCGGCAGCAGGGGGCGCGGGCGCAGCGCGATGGCGAAGCCGAGCAGTCTTGGCTTTGGCTCTTGGCTTTGGCTCTTGGCTTTGGCTCTTGGCTTTGGCTCTTGGCTTTGGCTCTTGGCTTTGGCTCTTGGCTTTGAGCGAGCGAGCCCGGTGGGGTGGTCCCGTCACCCCACCGCAACCCGAC
>NZ_JBHXCW010000052.1:0-39203 GCF_042725365.1 Lentzea sp. NPDC060358
GCGAGGCCCGGTTGCGGAAGGAAGCCGGGAGACTGGACCACGTCGACACCTCCTTCCGCGACGGGACGGTCCCGACCGGCCACTGCCGGCCGTGATCGGCGCCGAGGCGGCGACAGGTGACCTGTTCCGGCTGAGGCCTCAGGCGCCCGGCGTCCGGATCACGCGGTCCTCGACCCGGAGGCCCTCCCCCAGTCCAAGATCACCCGACTACGTATCGGACCGTTCACAACCTCGCTCGGCAAGACAACCAGGACACGCTTCCCGAGGCCGCAAGAAGCATCCAACCTCCACGGTGGCATGGGGTCAGGCGGTCGTGACGTCGTAGGTGTGGCCGGCGAGCCGCAGTCGATCGATCAGAGGCCGGCCCATGGCCGTTGCGGGCGTGAGCGAGCCGGACCGCTGCGGGAGGTCGTCGAGGGCCAGGCAGAGGGCGCTCTGCCCGAGCATGACGGCCGTGGCGGCGTAGCCGGGGTCGCCTGGTCCGGCGACCGTGGCCCGGTAGCGGCGTCCCGAGCCGGTGGTGGCGTGCAGCACCGAACGGAACCAGCCTTTCGCACGAGCCTGTTCACTGGGCCCGGTACCGGGCGCGGGCAGCACGCGGTCGAGCAGGCCGCGGACGGGTTTGACCGACATCGCGCCGACCAGCCCGGCCAGCCCACCGGTGATACCCGCCGCCGTGAGCACTCCGCTGACGCCCTTCCCGGCGCCCATGACCTCGCCGTAGCGCAGCTGCGGCCCGTAGGCCCAGTCGAGCAGGGCGTTGCTGCGCCGCACGATGCGGGTGTTGAACGGGGCCATCACGAACGGCGCCTGCCACGTCCCGTCGGCGGCGCGGGAGGGCATCCCCGCGTCACGGGGCTGGGCGGGCGTCGGCTCTGCCGCGCGGTCGGGACTGAGCGCATGCGGATCGGCCGCGACGCGGCGCAGGCCGGGATTGCTCTCGTAGGCCTCGATCTGCGCGCGCAGCGAGTCGATCGTGCCGCCGCTGAAACCGCCGCGGACCGTCGCCACCAACCGCACGTCGGTGAGCGGACCCGCGCCGTCGGCCACGGCCCGCTCGTGCAGCAACAGCATGCCCAGGTCGGACGGGATCGAGTCATAGCCACAGGCGTGCACGATCCGGGCTCCGGACTCCAGGGCCAGCTCGTGCACGGCGTCAATCGCGGCGCGGACGAACAACACCTCACCGGTCAGATCCGCGTAGTGCGTGCCGGCCCGCGCGCACGCCTCGACGACCGGGAGCCCGTACCGCGCATACGGGCCGACGGTGGTGGCGAGCACCCGCGTCGACTCGGCCAGCGCCGCCAGCGCGACCGGGTCCCCTGAGTCGGCGACGACCAGAGGCCACTCCCGCGCCGCCGCAGGCAGCCCGGCCCTGGTGGCGGCGAGCTTGTCCGCGGACCGCCCCGCCAACGCGATCCGCACACCCTCGGGGGCGTGCCGGGCCAGGTATGCGGCGGTCAGCGCCCCGACGAACCCGGTAGCGCCGTAGACGACGACGTCGTGCTCACGATTCATGACCGTCAGCATGCCCCCAAGGCTCCCGCCGCAACCGCCTGACGGCGTCGGCCGGCACCAGTTCCGGCTCGATGTGGCCGGCGATGCCACCGCCCGCGATCACGACACAGGGATCACGCACTTCGTCCGCTGGCTCCGCGTCTACCCACTTCCCGGGTCGAGCAGGGCCGCGAGGACCCTCGGGGGCGTCATCGGCAGCTCCCGCAGGCGAATTCCCGCGGCGTTGTAGACGGCGTTCGCGATCGCGGCGGCGACGCCGGTGATGCCGATCTCGCCGACACCGTGTCCTCCCATCGGCGCGAGAGGATCGGCGTGGCCGAGCCAGTCGACGTCGATGGCGGGCACGTCCGCGTGTACCGGGACGTGGTAGTGCGCGAGGGACGGGTTCATGATGCGTCCCGTGCGGCTGTCGACCGCCACCTCCTCGGTCAGCGCCTGGCCGATGCCCATGACAACGCCTCCGCGGAACTGGCTGGCGGCGGTGGTCGGGTTGAGCACGCGGCCGGTGTCGAAGACGCCGAGCCAGCGGTCCACCCTGATCTCGCCGGTCACGTCGTTGACGCGGACTTCGCAGAACTGCGCCCCGAACGACTGCATCGAGTACTTCATCATCTCCAGCGGCAGGGACTCGGTGCCCTCGGCAGTCACCTCGTCACGGCCCGCGGCGAGCAGTACGTCCACATAGGACAGTCCGGGTCCGCCACCACGGCGGCGCAATCCTCCGTCGCGCAGTTCGACGTCACGGGGCCGGGCCTTGCCCAGGACGCCCTGGGCGGGCGCCAGTTTCAGCAACACCTTGACCAGCTGGTCGGCGGCCGCGGTGACCGAGGCGATGATGGCCGCGGTCTGCGCGGATCCACCGGCGGGAATGGCGGCCGGGAGCGCGCTGTCGCCGTACTCGAACTCCACCGCCTCGACGGGCAGGCCGAGCCGGTCGGCGGCGTGCTGCGCCTGGACGGTGGCGGTCCCCATGCCCATCTCGTGCGCGGCGGTGCGCACGACCGCCGTTCCGTCCGACCTCAGGGTGATGGAAGCCTTGCCGTTGGGCATCCGCACGTAGGGGTAGTTGGCCGCGGCGACTCCGTGGCCCACCCACCACTCCCCTCGTCGCGTCGAGCCGGGCACCGGGTTGCGGGCGTCCCAGCCGAACCGCTCGGCACCCCGGGACAGCGCTTCGACCAGGTGACGGGAGGAGAACGGACGCCCTGTCGCCGGGTTGCGGTCCGGTTCGAGGCGGGTGCGGAACTCGACGGGGTCGGCCCGCAGGAGCTCTGCCATCTCGTCGATCGCGCTCTCCAGGGCGAAGGAACCGATGGAGTCCCCCGGCGCGCGCATCGACGCGTTCGCCGGCATGTTGAGCTCGAGCACGTGCTGGTCGACGAGGAAGGTGTCCGAGGCGTACAGGCTGCGTGCCGGAAACGTGAACTGCTCGGCGAAGCCGTTGTCGTCCACGCCGATCGCGGTGGTGCCCTCGTGGCTCAGCGCGGCCAGCCCGCCGGCGGCGTTGGCGGCGAGCGCGACGCGCTGCACCGACGGTGTGCGGCCTCCGGTGATCCGGAAGACCTCTTCCCGGCTCAGCGCCGTGCGGACGGGCCGGTCGAGCATCTTGGCGGCAGCGGCGCACAGCAGCTGGTGGCTCCAGAGCATCTTGCTGCCGAACGCACCGCCCACGAACTTCGCGATCACCCGGACGTTCCCGACGGGCAGGGAGAACACGTGGGCCAACGACATCTGCGTGTGCGTGACGGCCTGCGTGGCGTCCCACATCGTCAGGTGCTCGGTGTCGTCCCACCGAACCACGGTGACATGCGGCTCGATCGCCGCGTTGTAGTGCATCGGTGTCCGGTAGACGTGGTCGACGACGTGCTCGGCGGTCGCCCGTTTCGCCTCGACGTCGCCCTTGGCGATCCGGGTCTGCTCCCCCTGCACGTTCTCCGCGCGCCGGGCCCGGTCCAGCTCGGCCTCGAAGTCCACGGCCGGTGGTGTGCCGGCGTCGTCGTAAGCGACCCGGACGAGGCCGGCCGCATGACGTGCCTGCTCGATGGTCTCCGCCACCACGACGGCGACCGGTTCTCCGTTCCACCGGATGCGGTCGTCCTGCATGACGGGGGCGTGGGTGAACGAGGCGCCCTTCAACGTGATCAGCAGCGGCGGCACCTTCATCCGCGGCGCGTTGTGGTGGGTCATGACGAGCAGGACACCGTCGGCGGCCTCCGCCTCGCCCACCTCGACCGAGGCGATCCGGCCCGACGGCCTCGTGCTGCACACCATGGCGGCGTGCGTCAGGCCGGGCACGACGACGTCCTGGGTGAACGGTGCCCGGCCGGTGACCTTGAGCGGACCGTCGCGGCGGGTCATCGGGGTGCCCTGCACCAGGTCCGTCCGGTCGAGCAGCGGGTCCGGGCGCCGGTCGGGAAGCAGTCTGGCCGCGACCTCGACCACCTTCTGGGCGAAGTTCACGACGACTCCTCCTCGGCGAGCTGCAGCAACGTGGCCGTGATCAGCCGCGTTGCCAGGGCGAGCTTGTAGAAGTTGTCCCCCTGCGGTTGCGCCCCCTCCAGCGCCGCCTGCGCAGCAGCCTGGAACAACGCGCGGCCGGCGGGTCGTCCCTCGAGCAGCTGCTCGGCACGACGTGCCCGCCACGGCTTGGCCGCAACGCCGCCGAGGGCGAGCCGTGCCTGCCGGACGACACCGTCGCCGATGTCGAGCACGGCGGCGACCGACACCAGCGCGAACGCGTAGCTGGCCCGCTCCCGGACCTTGCGGTAGGCGGACCTGGCCCTGCGGGGCAACGGCGGGACGGACACCGCCGTGATGAGCTCGAACGGTTCCAGGACCGTGTCCCGCACCTCGTCCTCTCCGGGAAGCAGGTGGAAGTCGACCAGGTCGACGACGCGTGGCCCGCCCGGCCCGCGCAGGTGCACGCGGGCGTCGAGGGCGGCGAGGGCGACCGCGAGGTCGGACGGGTGCGTGGCGACGCAGCTCCGGGAGTGCCCGATGACCGCGTGGTTGTGCGTCCCGCCCAGCAGGGCGTCGCAGCCGGCGCCCGCCTCGCGCCGGTTGCACCGGGACGCGGTGTCGTAGAAGTAGAGGCACCGGGTGCGTTGCAGGAGGTTGCCGCCGACCGTGGCCATGTTGCGGATCTGCCCGGTGGCGCCGTTCAGGACGGCACGGGAGATCAACGGGAAGTCCTGGCGCACACGGGGGTCCTCGGCCACCGCGGTGTTGGTGACCCCCGCGCCGAGCACCAGGGTGCCGTCCGGCTCGACGTCGACGTCCTGCGACAACGACCGGACGTCCACCAGCACCTCGGGCGCCTCGACGCCCTGGCGCATCAGGTCGACCAGGTTGGTCCCGCCGGCCAGGTACCGGCCACCGGTCGTGGCGGCGAGCTCGACCGCGCCTTCGACGTCGTCGGCCTTCAGATAGGTGAACGGCCTCATGACCGGCTCCCCTGCGCAGCGCCCTGGAAGTGCTCGACGATGGCGTCGACGATCCCGTTGTAGGCGCCGCAACGGCAGACGTTGCCGCTCATCCGCTCGCGCACCTCAGCGTGCGACCAGCGCGGCTCCCTCGTCAGATCCTCGGAGTCCTTGCTGGGCAGGCCGCGTTCCAGCTCGGCGGCCATCCCGATCGCGGAGCAGATCTGGCCCGGCGTGCAGTACCCGCACTGGAACCCGTCGTGCTCGACGAAAGCGGCCTGCAGCGGGTGCAACGACTCGGGACCGCCCACTCCCTCGACCGTCGTCACCCGCCCGCCGTCGGCCTGCACGGCGAGCGTGAGGCAGGACAACACGCGCCGGTCGTCCACGAGCACGGTGCAGGCGCCACAACCCCCCTGGTTGCAGCCGAACTTGGCACCGGTGAGCCCGCAGTCCTCGCGCAGGAAGTCCAGCAGGGAGCGACGCGGGTCGGAGATCGCGGCTTCGACGACGTTGCCGTTGACGACGATTCTCACGGGGTGGCCGTCCTGCTCAGGGGCACCCGCGTGCCCCTGGGCGTTCGTGCGGGTGTGGGTCATCAGCGCGGCCTTCCGGTTGACAGATCACCCAGATCGTCGTCGGGTGGCGGCGCGCGCACATCGCCATTCCGTGCGGCCACTCTCCGTGAGAAATCCGTCGCATGGCGCAACCGTTTCCACGATGTAGGCCGTCGCGCCCGTGCACCAGTCGAGACCGTCGTCCCAGATCGGGACAGCGCCACATCGGTCCCGAATGTGAGAATCCTCCATGCAGAAGGCATGAGGGACGTGATGACGCAACAGGATGACCGGCGCCTGGCCGGCGAGGTCGAGTCGTACTTGCGGCAGTTGATGGACGTCGCGGCGGCGGCAGGCCGCACATCGGAACCGATGGCGGTGGCGGAGGCACTCGCCGAGGCCCAGCGGGTGACCGCCTGGGGCCTGCGGTCCGCTGTCGAGCTCGGCCGGGCCCACGGCCTGAGCTGGCGGGAGCTGGCCGACGTGCTCAGCGTGCCGGCCTCGACCCTGCACCGCCAGTACAGCAGCGGTGCCGCCATCGTCACCGCGCACGACAGCGCGGCGCCGCCGGTCACCGTGCCACCGGACCGTTCCGGCGAACCTCAGCCGGGCGGTCCGCCCGCGGCGCTCGACCGCTTCGTCGGCCGCCGGCGTGAACTCACCGAGGTGCCCGACCTGCTGTGGCGCCGCCGGCTGGTCAGCATCGTCGGACCCGCGGGCGTCGGGAAGACCCGCCTCGCCGGGGAGATCGCCGCGCTCGTGCGCAACGACTACCGCGGCGGCGTGTGGTGGGTGCGGCTGTCCTCCGTGACGCGGGAGTGGCTCATCGGCCCCGCGGTGAGTGCGGCGGCCGCGCTGGCGGGTGCCGGCAAGCACCCCCGGCAGGTCGTCGCGGAGGCCACCGGGGCGGGTCCCGTCCTGCTCGTGCTGGACAACTGCGAGCACCTGCTCGGCGGCGCGGCGGACATCACCGTCCAGCTGCGGGAAGCCGCACCCGAGCTGCGGATCCTCACGACGAGCCGCGAGGCGTTGCGGGCTCCGGGTGAGGTGCTCGTGCCCCTGGCGCCGTTCCCGTCGGCCAGGGGAACCGGCCGGGGCGCGCGCATCGCCGACGCCGTGCGCCTGTTCGCCGAGCGGGCCCGGGACGTCCGGCAGGACTTCGACATCGATGCCCACCTGGACGCCGTCGCGGAGATCTGCGACCGGCTGGACGGGTTGCCCCTGGCGATCGAACTGGCCGCACGCCAGAGCGACATCCTCAGTCCGCACCTGCTGCTGCGGGCACTGGCGGAACCGCTCGACGTGCTCGTCGACGCCCAGCGCGGAACGCTCGACCGGCACCACAGCCTGCGCGGCGCGATCCGGTGGAGCTTCGACCTCCTCGACTCGAAGACGAGGGAGGTGTTCGCGTGCCTTTGCCTGCTGCCGGGCGGTTTCGACCAGCACACGGCCGCCGCCGTCGCCAGCGGGCTCGACCTCACCCGGTCACAGCTCTGGGCGCTGCTCGCCGACCTCACCCGCAAGTCGATGATCGTCACCGACCCGCACGTGCCCGGTCGCTTCCGGATCCTGGAGTCGTTGCGCGCCTTCGGCTTGGAGGTGCTCACCGCCGCCGGTGCGCTGACGTCCGCACAGGAGCGCCTGATCGACTGGCTGGCGCTCGGCGAGCGGCAGCTGGCGGACAACCCCTGGGGTGACGAACACACCCTGCTGATGAACCGGATCGTCGCCGAATGCGACAACGTCCGGTACGCGGCCGACGCCGCGGCCGCGCTCTCCCACCCGGAACACCTGAAGGTCGCGCTCCTGCTCGCCCGCATCCTCACCACCCGGATGGAGATGACGGAGACCAGCAAGATCCTCCTCGACGTGCTCGCGAGCCCTCTGGCCTCGCCGGCCGACCAGGCGACCGCGCACTGGATGATGGCGGTCAACGCGGGCAGGACCGGCGATCACGCGACGGCGAGGCGCCACGCGGACGACGCGACCGCGGTGGCGCGCCGTCTCGACGACGTCACCGTGCTGACGATGGCGCTCAGCGCACTCATGATCACGCGGGGGCTGGTCGACGACGCGGCCGGTGGTGCCGAGGTCGGTGCCGAGCTGATCGACCGGTTGCGGGCCGAGGGGAACATCGGGTCGCTCGGACGGGTCCTGAGCATCCAGGCGTGGCTGCTCGTCGCGGACGGCGACGCGGACGCCGCCCACAGGACCATCTCGGAGGCCATCGCGCTGCACGAGGGGCAGGCCGACCAGTCCCTGCCGCTGGCCGCCCGTTTCGCCAACGAGTGGGGAACGACGCTGTTGCACGTCGCCGCGATCGTCGCGATCGAACGCGGCGACGACGCGACGGCGGCCGACTACGTCGAAGCGATCCTCACCACCGATTTCCAGCACCACAACGCGGTCAGCGGCGCGCTCAAGTGCGCGGCGATCCTCGCCGCGCGCCGCGGTGAGAACGAGCGTTCGCTCCGGTTGTCCTCCGGCGCGGCCAGGGTCGGCTTCGTCCTCGACTCCTTCGGCAACGACCAGCTCGACGCCGCGACCGATGCCGCCCGTTCCGCCGTCGGTCCCGCGAGAGCCGCCGCCGCGGTGGCGATGGGCCAGTCGATGACCGTCGACCAGCTGAAGGCCCATGCGATCAACGGCGCCCTGCCGACCGACGACCGGCCGGCGGACGTCCTGACGCCGAGCCAGCGCCAGGTGGCGCTGTGCGTCGCCCGCGGCCTGACCAACGCCCAGATCGCCCTCGCGCTCAGCATGAGCGAACGGACCGTCGCCAGCCACCTCACCCACATCCGCACCAAACTCGACCTCACCAGCCGGGTCGAGGTCGCGATGTGGATAACACGGGCCACCGGCGCGGATGGGACCACAGTGGAGCGGGACTCGCCGGCGCGCCGGCGACGGCGATGACCGGCACGGCTCTACATGACGTCGCGCCACCACGGGTCGAGGGCCGGAGGTGCGTCGACGTCCACTCGTTGGCCGGGACGCGGAACGACGAGCGCGATGTCCTGCGCACTCGCCGCCGCGCACAGGCGTTCGGCCGGTTCGGCCCAGTCGTGCGGCGCCAGGGTGAAGGTGCACCAGTGCAGCGGGAGCAGGAGCCGTGCTCTCACGTCCAGGTGAACAGCGATTCCTTGCTCCGGGGTCATGTGCACATCCGGCCACGCGTCGTTGTAGGCGCCGGTCTGCACCATCGACACGTCGAACGGGCCGTGCTCCTCACCGATGGACCGGTACCCGCTCCAGTAGCCGGAATCGCCCGTGTAGAACAGACTCCGCGCCTGCCCCCGCACCGCCCACGAGGCCCAGAGCGTCGTGTCCCGGGCCCAGCCCCGGCCGGACGAATGCCGGGCACCGGTCGCCGTCAGGGTGATCGCCCCACCGCTACCGCCGATGCCGACGACGCCGGTGCTGTCTCCCCAGTCGAGTTCTGTCACGCGCCCGATCGGCACGTTCCACCGTTCGAGGTGAGCTCCGACCCCCAACGGCACGATGAACCGGGTGTCCTGGTTCGCGGCCAAGCTCTTGATCGTCGCCATGTCGAGGTGGTCGTAGTGGTCGTGGGAGATCACCACGGCGTCGACGGGAGGGAGATCGTGCAGCTCGACCGGATTTCGGTGCAGGCGCCGCGGTCCGGCGAACCCGACCGGCGAGCAGCGTTCGCTCCACACCGGATCGAACAGCACCCTGGTGCCTTCGATCTCCACCAGTGCCGACGCGTGTCTCATCCAGGTGATGACGAGCCCGTCCGTTCGTGTGCCCCGTCCGAAGTCGGGGGTCAGGACCGGGACCGGGCGGCGGGGAGTGCGCTGCTGCCCTCCGAAGAACTGCTCGCGGAACGCGGACGGCACCGAGCCCTTGCGGACCAGGTCGGTGGGAACCGGGTTGCGGAACCTGCCACCGGTGAACCTCGGTGAGCGGACGGGGTTCGCGCGCACCGCGCCGAGCTGTTTCGGCAGGCCCCGCAGAGCCCACAGGACCAGACCGGTGAAGAGCAGGACCACCAGGGGCCGGAGCCCTCGAGTTCCGCGCATCGCCTCAGTCACGAATCCCGTCGTACGCGATGTTCAGGTGCAGAGGCCCGCGGATGGCGGCGTTGTCCCGGAAGACGGGTGAGGAGTCCACCAGTTCGGGGTTGACGACCCGCCGCACCCATTCGCCGATCATGACGCGGCCCTCGAGCCGGGCGAGCGGGGCGCCGAAGCAGTAGTGGGCCCCGCTCTGGAAGCTCAGGTGCGCGTTCCCGGCCCGGTGGACGTCCAGGACGTCCGGGTCGGGGAACTGACGGGGGTCGCGGTTGGCGGCGGCGGTCACGAGGACCAGGGTCGATCCGCGGGGGATGACGTTCCCGGCGATCTCGACGTCGGCGAGCGTCCGCCGGTTGGCGAACATCTGGGCGGGAGGTTCGAGCCGGAGCACCTCCTCGAACAACGCGGGCAGCAGCGCCGGTTCCCGCGACACCTCCTCGAGGACCGACGGGTGGTGCATCAGCAGCAGGACGGCGCTGGAGACGGCGTTGATCGTGGTCTCGTGCCCGCCGAGGAAGAGCAGGAACAGGTTCTCGACGATGCGGTCGTCGTCCGGCACCCGCCGGTCGTCTCCCTCCCCCGCCGCCAGACCGGACACCATGTCGTCGCGCGGGTCGGCACGCCGGCTGCGGAGCAGGTCGTGGAGGTAGGGCGTCGCGCGACTCTTCGACTCCTGCAATCCGGCCACGGTCTCCTCCAGGTTCCTGGCGGAGGTGAAGGGCTGCATCCACTCGGCGAACATGTCGTGGTCGTCATCCGGTATGCCGAGCAGGGCGCAGATGGCGGCGACCGGGACGTGGTAGGCGAAGTCGTCGACCACGTCCATCTCCGTGCGATCGGCCAGCAGGTCCAGCTGCCGCTTCGTCGTCGCGCGGATCTGCGGTTCCAGTCCGGCGACCTTGCCGGGGTGCCAGGGCGGACCGAACTGCCGCATGAGGTAGCGGCGCATCCACTCGTGGTCGGGCGCGTCGGTGTCGCTGATCAGCAGCCGGGCGCTCGCCTCACCGTCGCCGACGCTGCTGACCCGCGGGTCCGACAACAGCTGCCGCATCTCCGGATACCCGGAGATCACCCATCGGCCGTCGGGCTCCCGCCGCACGGGTTGCTCGCGCAGTGCCGACCACCCCCGGTCCGGGGCGAGACGCCGCTGCGGCCTGAGGATCTCCTCGAAGGAGTCGTACGGGTGGCTCATGGACGCTCCTCTGCTCCGGGGTCGGGGAACCCGAGCGCGGCGACGGGGTCCGCGGGTGCGGGGCCGACGACCTGCGCGGTGGGGTCGTGGTCGGCGTGGCCGGCCTGGGGGAACCGGGCGGGAACCACGTCCGGGACGGGGCCACCGCCCCAGTCCGCGGCGTTGATCTCCGGCGGGAACGGCGCCAGCGCGGTGATCAGTCCCGCGTAGCCCTCGAGCTCGCGCGGCGCGTTGAACGCCACCGCGCCGACGGTGTGCCCGTCCCGCCCGTAGAGGATCACCGCTCTCCGGTTCTCCAGCGAGCCCTGAACGACCTGGACGGAGTCCGCGAACCGGGGAATCCCGAGTGCCTTGATGTTCGTGCCGAACATGTTCGACCAGAAGCGCGGGAGACTCGCGTACGGGCGCGGCACCCACCTCGGCCCGGCTGACCCCAGCATGGTCGCGGCAGCGTGCCGGGCCTGGCCGACGGCGGTGTCCCAGTGCTCCACGGCGATCATCTGGTTCCGGAAGACGGGGTGCGGCCAGCGGGCGACGTCCCCCGCGGCGCAGATGCCGTTGTCGACGGCACCGTCGTTCGTCAGCACGCGCATGGTGGAGTCGCAGGCGATCCCGAACCGGTCGATGAGCAGACCGGCCGAGTCGAGCCATTCGACGTTGCGCCGCGAACCCAGCGCGGTGACGACGACGTCGGCGTCCACTTCGGACCCGTCGTCCAAGTGGACCGCGCGCACCCGGCCCCGGTCGTCACCGAGGATCGACTTCGTCCTCGTGCCCAGGCGCAAGTCGACGCCGTGCGTGCGCATCAGACTGGCGGCGGCCGTGCCCACGGTCTGGCCGAGCGCGTTCTCCATCGGCTGGGACGCCGCCTCGACCACGGTGACGTCGATGCCCAGGTCCCGGCAGGCGGAGGCCACCTCGACCCCGATGAAGCCGCCGCCGATGACGACGACGCGGCGGGGACCGGAGGCGAGCCGGCGACGCAGATCGGCGGCGTCGTCACGGGTCCTGATCGGTACGACACCGTCCAACGCGGACTCTTCCTCGTTGAACCAGGCGACGCCGCGTGTGCCGGTGGCGATGAGGAGCCGGTCGAAGTCGAGGGTCGTCCCGTCGGACAGCGTCACCGTCCGCGCCTCGCGGTCGAGCGCTGTCGCGGCTGTTCCGAGGTGCCACGTCGCCCGCAGGGAGCCGGCACCCGGCAGCCCGGTCTCGTCCGCGGCCAGCCGGCCGGCGGGAATGACCTTCGACAGAGGAGGACGGTCGTACGGCAGGTGCGGTTCGCGGCCGACCACGTGCAGGGAGCCGTCGAACCCGGACTCCCGCAGCGCCTGGGCGGCGTGCAACCCGGCCAGACCGGCACCGACGACGACGATGCGGTCAAGCCCGGTCATCGCCCGCCTCCCCGCCGGAGGAGAACGTGATGGCACCGACCGGGCAGGCGTGGGCTGCGCGCCGGACCGGCTCCTCGGCGTCGCCGGACGGGGCGTAGTCCCACTCCAGCACCTCTTCGTGTGCCAGCCGGAACACTTCCGGTGCGGCGTAGACGCATTGACCGTAGGACTGGCACGCGGCCAGATCGACGAGCACGTGCATTCATGCCTCCTCGTGCGTGTCCCGGTGACCGGAGCGGGTGTGCGTCGGGGGTTCGGGAGCGGCGAGGGCCGCGGGTGACAGCGACAGACCGCCGTCGACGGTGATGGTCTGCCCGGTGAGGTAGCCGGCGGCCGGGGAAGCCAGGAAGGCGATCACGTCCGCGATCTCCCGGGCCCGGCCGGGTCTCCCGATCGGGATGACCGCCTCCAGCTCGGGCGGCAGGGTGGTGCTCCCGTTGCCGATGACCCCGGGCAGCACCGCGTTGGCGGTGATCCCGTTGGCGGCGTTCTCCAAGGCGATCGTCTTGATCATGCCGATCAACCCGGCCTTGCTCGCCGCGTAGGCGACCTGGCGGTTCAGTCCCAGCGCGGCCGCCGTGCTGGACACGGCGATCACCCTGCCGTGGCCCCGGGAGACCATGCCGGGCAAGCACGCCCGGACCACCCGGAACGCACCGCTGAGGTTGACCGCGATGTCCTTGTCCCACTGCGCCTGCGTCATCCGGTCGGCACGCGACACCGTGGTCAGCACGGCGGCGTTGGAGACCACCACGTCGATGTCGTGCAGCCGCTCGTCGTCGAGTTCGCCGGCGGCGAGGTCGACGACGAGGTCCACGTCACCGGCGATGTCGAGTCCGAGGGTGGTGAAACCGTTGGCGCGGAAGCGTTCGACTAGTTCGGCGCCGAGCAGGCCGGCGGCTCCGGTGATCAAAGCGGTGGGCGCGCGTTCCTTCACCACGTCTCCTCTCGCCCCGGGTGCGACTCGGTCGTTCAAGATCGTGTCAGGGCGGGAAGTCGCGCACATCGTCGATCAACGCGACTACCGGAAGTGATCGACGGCCGGCATTTCGTCACTGGTCCTGGTGCGGTGCAGTCGATTCGCGGAACGTCGACGTCAGGACGTGTCCAGGATCGGGACGGTCAGCGGCGCTGCGGCTGGGGGAACCGCCGTCGCGCCCGGTCGAGCACCTGGCTGATCGGCGTCTCGTCGCTGCGGTCCCGGCGCCAGGTCAGGTAGGTCACGATGACGGGCTGCGGGTCCCGCATCGGGCGCAGCAACACCCGTTCGCCGTGGTGCGGGGCGACGTGGCTGTGGTCGTCCCAGGTGGCGGGCACGAACGAGCAGTGCGCGCCGTCGGAGAGCAGCATCAGGATCCCGTCCTCGACGGCGGCGTTGACCCGGTCGACCAGCGGCAGCATCTCCAGATAGGGGTGCAGGACGGCGGGGAAGTTCCAGGGGTCGATGTTGGTGGCCAGGCGGAGTCCGACGACGTCTTCCGGGCTCACGTGCTCGAGCCGGTGGAACCGCGGCGTGTCCGGGACCGCCATCAGGAACCGTTCCTCCAGCACGGGCAGCTGCTCGAGTTCGTCGTCCCCGCCGAAGTCCGTCCACAGCAGGCCGAGCTCGAGGTCGCGAGTGCGCAGCAACGCCGCCTGCTCGAGGGAGTCGAGGGGGCGCAGCGACAGCGACGACCGCCCGACGGCGGGCCTGATCACGTGGTCGACCAGCGACACGCGGAACTCCGAGGGCAGCGAGCGCATGCCGACGCGGACGGGTGGCGTCTGCGCCGTGCGGAACATGGTTTCGATCAGGTCGAACTCGGCGACGATGCTTCGCGCGCGAGGCATCAGCGCCTCGCCCGCGGCGGTCAGGGTGGCGGGCCGGGTCGTGCGGTCGAACAGGACGACGCCGAGCTCCGTCTCGAGTTCCCGGATGCGTTCACTGATCCGTGACGGCGCAAGGTGAAGGGCACGTGCGGCCGAGGTCACACTGCCGGACTCCGCCAGAGCCAGCATGATCTCCATGTGGACGAGCTGCAGCCCCACAATCCCCCCGCGTGATCGACACTACTTTCGACAATACCGAAACTGTTGGCCGTTGGCCGAACTTAAAGTCGAATTGTCGATCAACGAAACACGACCTGAGGAGTCACGCATGCTGCACCGACCGCGCCGCATCCGCGCCGCCTGGGAAGCGGGAACGACCGCCCTCGGCGTCGCGGTGCAGCTCCCCAGCCCGGACCTCGTGGAGATCGTCGGCCAGGCCGGTGTCGACTACGTCTGGATCGACGCCGAGCACGGATCGCTGTCACTGGCGGAGATCCGTGAGCTCATCCGCGCCGCCGACGCCGCCGGGGTCGACTCGATCGTCCGCGTGGCGGACCACGAGCCGACGTTCATCCAGCGCGTTCTGGACCTCGGCGCCACCGGGATCCTCGCCGCCCAGGTGAACACCCTCGACCAGGCGACCGCCCTGGTCGCCGCCACCAGGTACGCGCCGGCGGGACGGCGAGGAGCGTGTCCCTCGGTGCGCTCGGTCGGGCACGTCACCGCGGACTGGCCGGCCGACCGGTCGCGCGCCGACGCCGACGTGCTGGTGTTCGGCCTGATCGAGGCCCCGCAAGGACTGGAGAACGTCGAGGCCATCGCCTCGCGATCGGGTCTGGACGGATTGATGTTCGGTCCCTTCGACCTGAGCATGGCCTGGGGCCATGACGGCGACGTCGCCCACGACGAGCTCCGGCAGGCCCACGAACGCGTGCTTCGCGCCTGCCAGGAAGCCGGCATCGAGTACGTGGTCGCCAACGCCGCGTGGGAGCCGACGTCCACGCCCTCGCGGACGATCACGCTCGCGGGCGATCGCGACGTCCTGCTGACCGGCTTCCGCACGCTGGCGGAGGCACACCGATGAACGGACGGGGCGTGGACCTGACCGAGGACGAGGTGCTGGAGTTCTTCACCTCGCTGTCGAACTGGGGCCGCTGGGGCGAGGACGACCGCCTGGGCACCTTGAACACCATCACGGACGAGGTCCGCGCCGCGGCGGCGACGCTGGTGCGGTCCGGGCGTGCGGTCTCGCTCTCGCGGGACATCGATCCGCGGACCCCGGACCCGTTGGCGTCGGGGAACTCCGCGGTGCAGCGGTTCACCGGGACCAACGAGGTCGAGGAGCACTTCGGCCGGCCGCTGCGGTTCGACGCGGTGACCGAGTTCGTCGGGATCGCCGCGCACGGTTCCAACACCCACGTCGACGGCCTGGCCCACTACTCGTGGGACGGCTTCAACTACAACGGCTTCCCCGCCTCGGACACCACTTCTCTCGGCGGCGCGCGCAAGCTGTCCGTCCACCACGCGGAGCACGGCTTCCTCACGAGAGGCGTGCTGCTGGACATCGCGGCCCTGCACGGGGTCGACTGGCTGGAGCGGGGTCACGCGGTGACGCCCGACGACCTGCTCGCCGCGGAGGAGCGCCAGGGCGTCGTGGTGCGTCCCGGCGACGCCCTGCTGGTGCACACCGGCAACGTGGCCCGGATCCTGCAGGAGGGCCCTGACGCGGTCGGGCCCGCCGCGAGGCAGGCCGGGTTGCACGCGAGCTGCCTGCCTTTCCTGCGCGAACGCGACATCGCGGTCCTCGGCAACGACGGCGTGCAGGACGTGCAGCCCTCCGGCTACAGCGCGGACCTGACCAGACCCGTGCACGCGGTGGCGCTGGTCGCCCTCGGCCTCTGGCTGATCGACAACCTGGAGCTCACCGAACTCGCCGCCGTCTGCCGGCAGGAGAACCGGTGGCACTTCTTCTTCGCCGCTCTGCCGTGGCGACTCGTCGGCGTCACCTCCAGCGCCAGCAACCCCGTCGCGGTCTTCTGACCCGGCGCAGCACCTCCATCCGGAAAGGAATTCCCCTTGACCAGCACAGCTGTCCTGATCATCGACATGCAGAACGGGTTCCTGCACCCGGACGGGTCTCTCGCCCGCGCGGGCATGGGACTCCCCGACGTCGAGCCGGTCGTCGAGGCGGCCGGGAACCTCATCGCTTCCGCGCGCGGGGCGGGACTGCCGGTGTTCTACTCCCGCCAGGTCATCAGCGAAGGCGGTCCGGAGATGTCCGCCGGCTGGCGCGCTGCCGCCGCGCCGATCCTCGCCGTCGAACCGCGCATGCTCACCCACGGCAGCTGGGACGCCGAGGTGCTCGACCGCCTGGCCCCGGAACCCGGAGAGGTCGTGGTGGACAAGGACCGCTACGACGCGTTCCTGCACACCAGCCTCGAGGAAGACCTGCGCGCTCTCGGCGTCACGAACCTCGTCGTCGCCGGGGTGCTGACCAACGTGTGCGTCGAGTCCACCGTCCGATCCGGACTCGAACGCCGTTTCGACGTCGCCGTCGCCTCCGACGCCACCGCGGCTTACGACGGTTTCCTGGCACCATCGCTCGCTTCGATGCAGGCGCTGTACGCGACCGTCGCTCCCTGGTCCGAACTCCTGCCGGTCTCCGCCGGCAACCGTTGACCCTGTCGAACGACTCCCCCAATCAGGATTCCGCTGATGGCGGACTCCCCGGAACTGATCGGAAACATCGCGTGATCGAGAACAAGGTCGTGGTCGTCACCGGCGCCGCCGGCGGGATCGGACGAGCGACGGCGGTCGGCTTGGCCGAGCGCGGCGCGAAGCTCGTCCTGGGCGGCCGGACGACGAAATCACTCGACGAAGTGGTCGACGCCATCAGGTCCGCCGGAGGCCAGGCGGTCGCCGTCGAGACCGATGTAACCAGCCGGGACGACGTGCACGCGCTCGTCGCGACCGCCGAAGCCGAGTTCGGCCGGCTCGACGTCCTGGTGAACAACGCGGGTATCGGGCCGATCTCGGCACTCGACGAGCTCAAGACGGACGAGTGGGACCGGATGGTCGACGTCAACCTCAAGGGCGTGCTGCACGGGATCAGCGCTGCCCTGCCGGTGTTCCGGCGTCAGGGCGAGGGCCAGTTCGTGACGGTGGGATCGGTCGCGGGCATGGCACCCACGCCCGCCATGGCCGTCTACGGCGCCACCAAGACCGCGGTCCGCGTCCTCTGCGAGGGCCTTCGCCTCGAGGCGGGACCGGACCTCCGCGTCACCCTGGTCTGCCCGGGCTTCGTCGCCACCGACTTCGTGGCGAGGGTGTCGGACCCGAAGGTTCGCGGAGCGCTGGAAGAGCAGCGCGACGCCATGGCCATCACGCCGGATGCGATCGCCAGGGCGATCATGTTCGCCATCGACCAGCCGGCGGACGTCGACGTCAACGAGATCGTCGTGCGACCGACCGCCCAGTCCTGAACCGGGCTTGACCGCGCGCCCTGGGACCGATCCCGGCTGATGCTGCTGCGGGGGGTGTGAAGAACCGGGTCCGGGTCGACAGTGGCTCGATCTGGCGCATTCGCGGGTGGTTCTCGGCGTGGTGGACGGTGGGCCGGTCGGTGAGCAGTCCGCCTGCACCGGAGTAGCCGTGCAGGTCCACCAGGGGCCACCGGATCGACCAAGGCGGCGGGCGCCAGGGATTCGCGGACGGCGTGCGCTTCGGCGACGAACGCGACGCGAGACCCCAGGTGCCCGTCGCCTCGGCATCCGGCCTCGGAAGCGGCCTGGACTCAGACCGAGACGATTCCCGTCAAGCGACGAGCAAGCTCTCCAGTCGCCATGTCGTGACGGGGCTGACCGGTGAGCGTGCTGCCGCTGTCCGCTCAGGTGACCAGCAGCGCCTCCACCGCCACCGCGGTGTCCGGGTGACGGGTCAGCAGTGCCGCACCACTGGGAGCGGCCTGCCACGGACCCGCGCAGCCCAGCAGGTCCGCGAGTGCGTCGCAGGTCGCCGGGTGGGCGCTCAGCAGCGCTGAGCCCTGCCCGGAGTTCCTGCGCACCGCAGGCGCCGCCGGCTGGTCGTGCCAGGGCGGGGCCCACTCGTCCAGTGTCGCCAGCCGGCCCGGGAACACCCGGCCCGCCTCGCGGATCAGCAGGGGGACGAACTGGGAGCCTTTCGCTCGCAGGGTGCTGATCAGGGTCGGCAACCACGGCAGCAGCAACGGGTCCGGGAGGTGGGCGAAGGCGTTGGACATCGTCTCCACCACGAAGTCCACGAGGCTGGGGACCGGGTCCAGGGCGTGCACGAAGCCGCTCAGATAGCGGGGAAAGCTGGGCAGCGACATCGGGTTCGTGAGCAGGGCGTCGCACCGGGCGCGCAGGTCGGCCCTGGACAGGGTGCCCAGGTGGACCTGGGCCGCCCAGAGCAGCGCCACCTTGGACGGTTCCTCCGGGTGGGACTGGGCCACCGCCAGTTCCAGCTGGGTGCGGTCGCAGCCCAGGGACAGGGCCAGGGACTCCATGCTGAACAGGAAGCCCAGCATGGCCGCCACCTGGTCCACGCCCGCTTCCTCGTCGGTGAACGCCGTGGGGAGCAACGTGCAGTAGTGGGCGTAGCCGGCGCGCACGAACTGTTCTGTCCATTGCGGCAGAACGGGTTCGTTCGTGCGGTAGTAGGCGAGCAGGCGGCGGGTGCGGCGCAGGACCTCCGGCGCACCGTCCACCGTGCGTTCACCGGAGAGCACCGTCAGGGCTCTGGCGCCCAACTCCCCTGCCAGGCACGGGCTGTGCAGGTAGCGGATGGCGTCCTCGACGGACTCCAGGACTGTCGCCGTGGTGGCCTGCGGGTCGTTGGCGTTGCGGCGCAGGCGTTGTTCCAGCACCTGTTCGACGCTGACGCCCTCGTAGCCCAGTTCGATCAGGGCGCGCTGGTGGGTGCCCAGTGCGAGGTCCCACGACTCCTGGATCGGGCGTTCGCCCAGCTCGCGCTCCCCCATGATCGGGCGGGCCGCGCCGTGCGGAAGCAGGTAGCGCAGCATCCAGAGCAGGTTCGAGCAGGGTTCCAGCTCCGGTTCGGAGGCGATGTCGAGGAGCGCTCGCCGGACCCCTCGCTGGTGCAGTGCGAGGTTGAGCGGGGCCAGGCGGTCGTGCACGTCTCTGGCCAGGGGCGGCAGCGCGTCGTAGCCGACCTGGCCGATCCGGTCGCCGCCCATCATGATCTCGACGAGGCGGCGGACGTCCCGGCGGCCCGGAACGACGTCCTTCTCGATGCAGGTGACGGCGGCGTCCTGGAAGTCGTACGGGGTCGGCCTCGCCCTGTCGCGCAGGCCCGCCAGGAGGATCGAGGTCTCGAAGACCGCGATGGCGTCGGCGGTCGAGGCCAGGTAGCCGTTGCGGCGGGCCGCGCGCA
Source organism: Lentzea sp. NPDC060358 (assembly GCF_042725365.1). NCBI lineage: Bacteria > Bacillati > Actinomycetota > Actinomycetes > Pseudonocardiales > Pseudonocardiaceae > Lentzea > Lentzea sp. NPDC060358. Next base: position 19,342 of record NZ_JBHXCW010000052.1, read on the forward strand.
CGATGTCCACCGACCAGCCCAGCAGCTCGGCCTCGTCGAGACGGTCGAGCGCCGGGGGCCGTTGCAGGAAGCCGGTGAGCTGGTCGGCGGCGGGCAGTTCCGCCGCGGCGGCGGGCAGTGCGGGCGGCTTGCGGGTCTTCTTCCTGCTGCCGGCCTGGCCCTCCAGCTGGAACGGTGTGACCTTGGTGCGGCGCAGGTTCTTGGCCCACTCGGTGGCCGCGATGGAGACCGACCCCGCCGCCAGGCCGAACTGCGCCTCGATCGCCGCGTGACTCGACGGGATGAGGCCGTGCTGCCACTTCGTCGCGCTGCGCGGGCTGATCACGAAGCCGTCGCTGCCGGCCACACCGAACTCCGCCACCCTGCTGGCCGCGTGGAACGCGCCGCAGACGTACAGGCAGTCCGCCGGGTCCGTGCCGGTGGCGGCCAGGTGCTCGCGCATGCGGGTCCACATGTAGCGCTCGCGGTCCTCGTCCACCCGCACGCGGTGGGGATCACCGGGGGCGAGGCGGCGGAACAGGCTGCCGATCAGGAACATCACCTGGCGGTAGGTGTCGTGGTCGCTGTCGCCCAGCGGGAGCTCCACGTACTGGTGCCACCACTCCGACCAGTGCCGCACCTTGCCGTGGTGCAGCAGGTGCTCTTCCAACTCGGCGAAGCGCGGCCGCAGGTCGCCGATCTCCACGCCGACGGCGTCGCCGTGCAGCGCCTCGTCGTCGGTCTGCCTGGACTCCGGCCGCTGCCACTGGAAGACGTGGTCCGTGGAGCGGTCGACCAGGACCAGCTCGACCCCCGGCGTGTCCAGTGCGTACGCGATCGCCTGGTATTCGGCGGACGCCTCGGTGATCGGCGCGACCACCGACAGCGGGGACCACTCGGCCGGGAAGCCGTCGACCTCGCTCGAGAACGCCTGCACCGCGACGGGAAGGCGGCAGTTGCGCAGTTCGGTGAGCAGCGGCGCCATGTCCTCGCACAGCTCCAGGTAGATCACCTTGGGCTGCTTGTCCCGCAACCGCCTGGCCATCGCCACGGCGGAGGACGGCGAGTGGTGGCAGACCGGGAAGATCTCCAGCGGCTCCGTCACCGCCCGGTCGACGTCGTCGACCATGCCGAGCAGGATGCCCTCCAGGGCACCGGGGCCGTCGGCGAACGTCGTCGCCGCCTCCTGCAGCTGCGTGCGCAGCGACTCGAAGCTCACGAGAGGGTGGCGATCGTGTCGCGCCCGCCGGCCAGGAACTCCGGCCACTCCCCGCCCTCGGCGTTGCCGCGCGGCTCGACCACGCCGTGCAGGTACTTGTTCATGATCGCCAGGTCTTCCGGCGCCCGCCGGGCCAGCGACCCCACCAGCGACGAGCCGAGCGTGCGTGCGGTGAGCTCCTGACCGCCGAAGAAGTTGCTGTGCAGGATGGCGTCCTCCAGCACGCCGATCTGCTCCGCGGTGGAGAGCGCGGACTCCAGCTTCTCGTCGTCGCTGCCCGCCGCCGACGCCGCCGCGCGCAGGTCGGCGAAGCTGCGCAGCAGCACGTCCAGCAGGGTCGGCGGCACGTCCAGCTCGATCTGGTGGCGGCGCAGCAGTTCCTCGGTGCGGAACCGGACGATCTCGGCCTCGCTCTTCTTGTTCGTCACGACCGGGATGCGGACGAAGTTGAACCGCCGCTTCAGCGCGGACGACAGGTCGTTCACGCCTCGGTCACGGCTGTTCGCGGTGGCGATGACGGAGAAGCCGGGCTTGGCGAACACGATGTTGTCGTGGTCCAGCTCCGGCACGGAGATGTACTTCTCGGACAGGACCGAGATCAGCGCGTCCTGGACGTCGCTGGTGGAGCGGGTCAGCTCCTCGAACCGGCCGATCGTGCCGGACTCCATCGCGTTCATGATCGGCGACGGGATCATCGACTCGCGGGACTGGCCCTTGGCGATCACCATCGACACGTTCCACGAGTACTTGATGTGGTCCTCGGTCGTGCCCGCCGTGCCCTGCACCACCTGGGTGGAGTTGCGGGAGATCGCGGCGGCCAGCAGCTCGGCCAGCCAGCTCTTGCCGGTGCCGGGGTCGCCGATGAGCAGCAGGCCCCGGTCGGACGCCAGCGTGACGATGGCGCGCTCGACGATGCTGCGTTCACCGAACCACTTCTGCGCGATCGTCCGGTCCAGGCCGTCGGACCGGTCCGCGCCCAGCACGAACAGGCGGATCATCTTCGGCGACAGCCGCCAGGAGAACGGCTTGGGGTTGTCGTCGACCGACTCCAGCCAGTCCAGTTCCTCGGCGTACTTGATCTCGGCGGGGGCGCGCAACAGGTCGGACATGGGTCTCGTGGTGCCTTTCACGGGAAGTCTGCGGAGGAAGTCAGAGGGTGAGGAACGTCTTCAGCTCGTGCACGAGCTTGCGGATGTGACCGGAGATCACCGGTGTGCCCAGGTCCTTGAACCGCTCCCGGAACCACGGGTTCACGCTGCCGCGGCCCGCGCTCGTCACCGAGCCGACCGGGATGAACTTGGCCCCGGAACGGTGGATCGCCGCCATCGAGTCGTAGAGCTGCTCGCAGTGGGACTCGTAGAAGTCCGAGATCCACACCACCACCGTGTTGCGCGGCTCGGCGATCTTCGGCTGGGTCAGCGCCATCGCGACCGTGCCGTCCGTGCCGCCGCCGAGCTGGGTGCGCAGCAACGTCTCGAACGGGTCGGCCACCCACGGCGTCAGGTCGAGGGCCCTGGTGTCATAGGCGATCAGGTGCACGTCGACCTTGGGCAGCCCCGCGAAGATCGAGGCCAGGATGGTGCAGTTGACCATCGAGTCGACCATGGAACCGGACTGGTCCACCACGGCGATCAACCGCTGTGGCGTGGTCTTGCGCGCCGTGTGCCGGTAGTAGAGGCGGTCGACGTAGAGCCGTTCCTCCTCCGGGCTCCAGTTCGTGAGGTTCTTCCAGATCGTGCGGTCGAGGTCGAGGTTGCGGAAGACCCGTTTGGGCGGTACCGACCGGTCCAGCGACCCGGCGGAGGCCTTCTGCACCTGCGTGCGCAGTACCTCGGCCACCTCGTCCACGAAACGGCGGATCAGCGACTTCGCGTTCGCCAGCGCCACCCCGGACAGGTTGTCCTTGTCCCGCAACAACTGTTCGATCAGCGACATGCTCGGCGTGAGCTGAGCCGCGAGCGCCGGGTCCGCGAGCACCTCGCGCAGCCGCATGCGCTTGACCAGATCCGCTTCCAGGGCGGCGAGCTCGGGACCGATCCGCGGGATCAGGGTGCTCAGGTCCGGGGTGCCGGAGCCGGGACCGGTGCCGCTCCGGCCTGCGGGCCGGCCGCTGCCGCGCAGCTCGCCCCGCCCGCACCCGAGCGCGCGTTCCAGCCAGCCGGCATCGGCCTGCCACCGGGCCAGCTGCCCGGCCGTGACGTTGCCCGACCCGGTGCTGAAGACGTTCAGCAGCACCTTCGACACCAGCGCGGCCCGGCGCACCTCGGCCGCCTTGTCGCGCTCGCCGACCGGCTCGGGGACCATCACGCCGTCGATCTCGGCGGCCAGCTCCGGGTGGCGCTGCACGATCGAGTCGACACCGGTGTGGTGGTCCAGCAACGCGGGCGGCAGGCCGATGTCCTGCAGCACGGCCAGGCTCGCGGACTCCAGAGTGGACTGCTCGTCCTGGTCGAACAGCCGGGACAGCAACCGCCAGTAGAGGACCTGGCGGCGGTTCTCCTGTGCGTCGGTCATTTGCGCAGCAACCTTCCGGCGCGCTCGCGGAGCACCGTCGCGGCGTCGGTCGCGGCCTTCTCCGCCTTGACGCCGATCTTGTCCACCGCGCCACCGGCCCACGCTCCCGCGTGCAGGGCCACCGTCTTCTTGCGCGCGGTGGTCTCGACGGCGAGCGGCTGGACGCGGAACGTGCCCGCGTCCCAGCGCACCAGGCCGATGCACGCGGTCGACCCCGCCACTGCTTCCGGGGTGAGCGGACCGGCGGCCGGCACCCGGTCGGTGTCCACGGCGATCCGGTGCCCGGCGAGGGTGAAGGCCAGCCCGTCTTCCGGTGACTGCTCGGCGACGTAGCCCTCCAGGAACACCGGCACGGCGAGGCGGGCCGGGTGCCTGTCCAGCGGCGCCGTCTGCGGCCGGCTCGCGGCCGGCAGGACGACTCGCGCGGTGGCGAACGGATCGGCGGGCTCGCCCGGTTTCGCGTGCTCGTCGCGCCACAGCAGGTCGCCTTCGGCGGTGATCGGCATGGCCGTGAGCTCCATCGACCTGCCCTCGCTGACGGCAGCCAGCAACGACATGTGCGGCCGGAGCACCTGCCAGATCCCGGCACCGATGACCGTGTCCGGCTTCGGCGCGGACACACTGGCCCGCACCAGGAAGGGCGTGCCGTCCGCCGGTTCGAACACGGCGTGCACCTGGGCCTGGGCGGCTGTCGCGTGCTCGTGCAGGTCCACGCCGAGCGGCAGGAGGCGGCCGGTGACCGTGCTCGTGGGCACGTCCGTCGCACCGGGCAGCGTCAGCAGCAGCGCGCGGGACCACAGGTCTCCCCAGCGGCGTGCCGGAATCCGCTCCAGGGCGGAGCCGGGGCACGACGCGGCCAGCTCCGCGGCGAACCCGTCCAGCAGTGCGGCCAGTCTGCGCAGGTGCGGGACCGGCAGAAGCGCCGAGATCACCGAGGCAGCGCCGGCGACCAGTTCGTGGTCGATCCCCTGCCAGCCGGCCCTGGCCACGTCGGCGAGCCAGGAACGCGCTGCCAGCACCAGGTTCTCGGCCTGCGGGGTGTGCGGTGCCGGTCCGCTCGCGGCGGGTTCGGTCTGGCCCGCGATCGGCGGTGCGCCGCCCGAATCGGCTTGACCTCCCCCAGGCAACACCACCCCCGGTTCTACACGGGGGTGCCCGGTGGCCTGCTCGATCCGCGCTGTGAGGGCGTCGTGCACCGAGCCGAACAACGCGATCCGGGCCGCCGCAAGGGAAAGGAAGTGTTCTTCGCCGGCGGCGCCGGCCGCTGCCTTCTCCGCGGCCTCGGCCACCCTGCCGGCCAGAGGCGAAGCGGAGAACGCGTCGGCGAGCACGGCCAGTCCGGCGGCCTGGGCGGCCTGGGGGCGCACCAGGCCCGCGGCCAGGGCCTGGTCGACGCCGATGACGGCGGCCAAGGCCTCGTCGAGACCGTCCACGGGATCTGCCAGCAGGTCGGCTCTCATCACACCACCGCCCTGGTGGGCGGGAACCACTGCAGCTCCGGCACCGGCGACGTCGTCGGCGGTAGCTCCACATAGGCCAGGTGGCGCAGGAAACGGCTGAACACCTGGGCCGCGGCGGCACTGTCCGCCTGCGACGGTCGTTCGCCCATCATGAAGGCGTAGATGGCCTGCGCGTCCACGACCTCGGCGTCCACTCGCAGGTAGCGCGCCACGCGGCCCACGCCGTACTGGAGCACTGCCTCGGTGATCAGGGCCGAGATGTGGTTGCAGAACGTGCCGCGCGCGCCTCCGCACGGACGGTTGTTGTTGGTGCTGCAGGCGAAATCATAGGTGCCCGCGGCGACCGAAGAGACGTACACCCGCTCGATGTCCGACCCGCTGGACACCACACCCTGCAACCGGCCGTCCGCGAGTTCGACGAAAGGCACCTTGGCGAGCTTGCGCGGGCGTGCGGGTGGCAGCACCCTCGCCGTGCTCGCGATTTCCCAGTCTGACAACGATTCCTCTCTTCCCCCTAGATGGCCGAACCGCCGGTCCGGCGGCATGGGAGAGACATTAGCGTCGACCCCTGACAATTTTCGGCACCCGCTTCCGCCGAGCGGACCTCTGTCCGGGGTGTGGGGCGGATCGCCAGGAACAACCGCGGCACGCCGTCAAGCACCTCGTGGGGCGCCAGGCTGATCTGGAGGGAAGTCGCGAGTGTGCATCCCGGCGTCCATGCGGCCTGTGCGGTGGACACCGCGGGCGTCATCACCGGCGACCTGCCCGGGCGGTGACCGGTGCACACGCCTCGGCGGCCCCGGTGCCGATGCGAACACCGACGACGCCCTGCTCGTGCCTCCGCGCAGGAGGTCGAGCAGGGCACCGGCTTCGAGTGTCAGTTCCCGTTCTTGCGGAGCGAGTCGACCGCGGCGTCCACGGTGTCGGCGAGAGGGAGGACCTCGCTCAACCCGGTGAGGAACAGCGGGTGCTGAGCAGCGTGGTCCTGCGCCACGATCACGAACCCGATCTCGTCGTCCTGAGCGCGGCCGTGCAGCTTCAACAGCATCGACAGCCCGGCCGAGCTGAGGAACGACACCGCCAGATCGACCACGAGAGCAGCCGGCCGCTTGTCCAGCAGGCCGTCCAGAGCGGTACCGGCGCTGGCCACACCCACCGGGTCGAGATCTCCGGTGACCGTGGCGACGAGCACCCCGTCGCGATCGGCGGTCCGCACATCGGCCGCCACGGGCCGGTCGGCTGACTCGGTCGTCATCGCGCACCTCGCAGACGCATCATCGCCGGACCTCCAGGACACTTCGTCATCGCACGCACGTTCGGAAGCTACGTTGCGCTCGCCTGATCCTCAACTCGACACCAACGGTTCCGTGTCGGTTTCGGAGGCGCAGGAGCAAGCCACAATGGACGTGAGTTTGCCCATATTGGATTGTTTGGTCGGAGTGGATAGTCGGAAGGGTCGCTTTCGCGTGATCAAGATGGTTGTTTCGCGTGGTCGTAGGCCTCCTGCGACGCGGACACGTCGCTGAGGTGCACGATCGCCCATTCCTGCAGTGCGCGCAGCGGCTCGCGCAGGGTGCGGCCCGCCTCGGTGAGCGAGTACTCGACGCGAACCGGAACTTCGGGGTGGACGACGCGGTGCACGAGCCCGTCCCGTTCGAGCCCGCGAAGAGTTTGCGTGAGCATCTTCTGCGAAATGCCCTCAATGCGTCGGCGCAGCTCCGAGAAACGGGCGTTGCCGTCCCAGAGGGCGCCCACTATGAGCACCGTCCAACGGTCGCCGATGCGGTCCAGGATGTGGCGAGTCGGGCAGTCAGCGCGGTAAGGGCTGCCCGACTCGGCCTGCGTGGTTACCACAAGGTGCCTTCTTCCCATTGGAGAGCTGCACTCCTACGGTAATCGCGACGCGTCGTTTGGCGCCACTCGTCTCGCGGAAGGCAGCACAGTCCAGCACCACCGCGACCCCGCCGTGGCTTGACCGACTGGCGCCCGAACGCAAGAAAGGCATGTCCCACGATGGATGATGAAGGCGAAAAGACGCATTACCGGGGATTCGGAGCCGTCCTCGGGCTGCCGATCCAGGACGCCCGGATCGATCTCGTGGCTCTTCCCCCGGATCTCCAGGCGGTGGCGCGGGAGCTGTTCCCGCCCGTGCTCGAGAGGGCGAAGGAACCGCTGGTCGGCATCACGACGGACGGGCACGTCGTACCCGATCTGTTCGCCCTCCAGGACACCGGCTGGGATCCCGGGCCCGCGAGCGGGGCGGCGACCGCCTTCCTCGACTGCCTCACTCCCACGCAGCGCGAACGCGTTCTGTTCGCCGTCGACGCGGACGAATGGCGAATGTGGATCAACGCCTTTCCGACCTGGGACCCGCACGGCCTGCGCCTGGATCGCCTCCAGCCCGCGCAGCGCGAGCACGTGTTCGCCGTCCTCGAAGCGTCCTTGTCCGCCACCGGTTTCTCCGAGGCCCGGACGGCGATGAAGCTCAACGCCGCGCTCGGCGAGCTGATCGGCCAGTACCGCGACACCCTCACCGAACACAGTTACTCGTTCGCCATCTTCGGCACCCCCTCCACGAAGGAGCCGTGGGGATGGCAGCTGTGGGGCCACCACCTCGACGTGCACTGCTTCGTCCTCGGCCGGCAGATGGTCCTCACGCCGACCTTCATCGGCGCCGAGCCCACCGAGGCCGACCGCGGTACCCACAAGGGCCTGCGTCTGTTCGACGAGCAGCGGACGGCCGGACTCGACCTGCGGCGCAGCTTCCGCCCCGAACAGGCACGGCAGGCCGTTCTCCACACGTCGATGCGGGCGCAGGACCTGCCTGCCGAGCTCGCCGACCCGGTCAACGGCAGGCACCTGGGTGGCGCCGCCCAGGACAACCGCGTCATCCCCTACGCGGGGCTACCGGCCAGCCGGCTCTCCCCCGCGCAACGGCAGTCGCTGCTCCACCTGGTGAAGACCTACGCGCAACGACTCCCGGAGGGTCCCGCCGCCGCGTTCATGGACAGCGTCGACCGGCATCTCGACGAGACGCACATCGCCTGGATCGGCGGGAGCGGCGACGACGACGCCTTCTACTACCGCGTCCACAGCCCCGTCGTCCTGATCGAATACGACTGCCACCAAGGCGTCTTCCTCGACAACGACCAACCCGAACCGTTCCACGTCCACACGATCGTCCGGACTCCCAACGGCGGCGACTACGGACGCGACCTGTTGCGCCGGCACCTCGCCCGCCACCACGCACAGCAACGGGGGCCAGCGAATGCGTGGTGACCGAGGACATGACGAAGGACGAGCAGCCTCACTGTGTCTCTGGAGGACTCGCGTTGGCCTCACGCCAGCGGCGCACCGCATCCGAGACCTCACCGGCACGCGTGCGGGTGAGGTCGCGAGCCCGGTACGGCGACGGCTCACCCACCGGTGGGTTGCTGACGATGGGCGCACTGAAGTGGATTTCGTGGCTGAGGGTGTCCAGGTAGTCCCGGCCCTCCTGTTCCAACCGGGCGCGTTCGGCGGCGTTCAGCTCGATCAGCACCGAGTAGCCGAAGGAGTTGTGGTTGCAGTTCACGTCAAGGAGCAGCGCATCGCCGTCGGCCAACAGGTACCAGGCTGCTCGAGCGTGGTCGAGGACTTCCATCACCGCTGACACTTAACACCGTCATGACGAGTTGCGCCTGCGAGTCTTCTCACTCGGCGTGGGGTCGTCCTCACCGTGGCGGGGATCCACCTCGAGCCTGACATCGCTGTCCGATGGCGGGCGCTTGAATAGAGTGATCGGCGTGTCTCACTTCGCCGAGTTGCTCCGAGCTTCGCACCCCGACGCCCTGCCGATACCCGACGAGCTCGACTCCGCCTGGGCGTGGATGGAAGACCGCGGCCACGCGATCGAGCGCGATGGCCGGCTCCGGCTCACCGCCTACGCCGGCGATCGAGTGCTCGGCATCGTCTTCGACACCGGACTGACCATCGACGGGTGGTTCACGGACAAGACCCCCGACGCCAAGACGCTGCTCCCCGTCGCGCAGGCCGACGGCACCGGCGGCCTCGTCGTCCTCTGGAACGACCGCGGCACCGTCCGGGTCGGCGTGCTCGGCAGCGAGGGTGAGACGTTCCTGCTGGCCAAGACGCCGCTCGACCTGCTGCGCGTCGTCGCGGTCGGCCATCAGGAACTCTCGACGACGACATCGGGTCGGCCGCCGCGTGACACCTCTCGCGCCGTCGACGATTTCCGGGCGTGGGTGCAGGAGACCTACGACGTCAAGGTGCCCGCGTCGTTCACCGTGCGGACGAAGGGTGACGCGTTCTCGCGGTGGGTGGACCGGTTGATCGAGGGCGAACCGAAACGCAAGCCGACGCACCCGGTCAAGGGCACCCAGCTGAGCGCCGCCGACCTCGGTGGCGAGAGCGCGCCGCTGCTCGAACTGGTCGGGCGCACCGACGCACGTGAGGCGGCGGTCGAACTGCTCGGCTTGAGCGGCGTCGGCCCCGACGACCTGCGCGATCACGGCATCCAGGTCTTCGTGTTCGGTGATGGGCCGCAGCCGGCGCTCGGCGTCACCCTCTACCTTCAGGGAGAGGGCGCCTACCCGCGTCCCGACGCGCTCTTCGACCGCTTCGGACCGGCCTCGGAGGCCGACGAGGTCCGAGCCGTGCTCGGCGAGCCGAGCAGCGGCGACAAGTACTCGCTGTTCTACGCGTGGGGCACCGACGACGAATACCGCATCCAGATGAGCTTCCGCCCGGGCCGAGGACTGCGCTCGATCGGGCTCACGGAGTCGCAGTTCTTCTGAGCCTGTTGCCGTCAGCTGCCGGCGTTCTCCTGCCAGAACAGTCGTGCGTCAACGGCCAGGTCATCGTCGCGATCAGAATTGAGGGCGTCGAACGCTGCCAACGCCCGGGAAGCGCCTCCGTCGGTTTCGGTGACGACCAGGACGGGATCCAGCTCGTGGCTTGCGAAAGCCTGTCTCACCGAACTCGATCCCATTGCCGCGACCAGGGCTCGGTCCGAGTTGACCACCCATCCCTCGCTCCACAGCAGGAAGTCTTCGCCCGGCTCGGTGGTGACCTGCGGATGCGCCTCCGCCCAAGCACCGAGTTCGGACGACAGGGCGGCCAGGGCGTCATCGGTGACTTCGAGCCCTGACTCGTCGGGCCACCACCGGTAGTAGCGGGCTGTGGCGGGGTCGGCTTCCGGGTCGGTGATCGCGGCGAGGCGGGACTCGGTCTGCACGAGCAGTCCGGGGACGGTGTTGCCATCGGCCACGGTGACAGCAGCCCCGTAAATCCGTCCGGCCGTGACATCAGCGGGCAGAGCACCAACCGCGGCAGCGATCGCCTCGGCCCAGCGACGGCCCCAGTCGTCCAGGAAGTCGGCGATGGTGTCCATGACCCGACACGCTACCGAACCCGATGTCGTCACCTCCCCGTCCAATGGGGACGGACACCCGTGCCGAAGGTTCCGGAATCCGGGTGCGGAGCCGCGGACGTGCCCGATGCTTCGGCTGGTCAGGCACGGACTCCCCCGCCCCGCTCAAGACGGGTCGTCGAGGCCGATCCGCATCGCGGTGCGCAGCAGCACCCGCGCGCCCGCCACGAGGTCGTCGTCGCTGGTGTTCTCCTCGGGCACGTGGCTCACGCCGCCCTCGCTGGGGACGAAAATCATCCCGATGGGTGCCACGGGCGCGATCATCTGGGCGTCGTGGCCCGCTCCGCTGGGCAGGTCGAGGCTCGGCAGGCCCAGCTCGTCGGCCGCCGCGCGGATTGTGGCGCGCAGGCCGGGGTCGGTGACGGCGCCGGTGATGCGGTCGGTGACCTCCACCTGGACCCGTGTGCGGGTGTCCGTCGCCACGGTGGCGAGTGCCGCGTACAACGCCTCCTCCGCGCCGCGCAGGCGTTGCGGGGACAGGTCGCGCACGTCGATCGTCATCCGGACCACTCCGGGGATGACGTTGGTGACGTCGGGCTCGATCTGGAACCGGCCCACCGTCGCCACCGTGCAGACCTCCTGGCTCCGCGCCAGTTCCTCCACGGCCAGCACCACACGTGCGGCGGTGGTGAGTGCGTCGGCGCGGTAGTCCATGGGCACGGTGCCGGCGTGTCCCGCCGCGCCGTGCACCGTCACCGAGAACACGGTGCGGCCGGTGATCCCCTCGACCACGCCGATGCGGTTGCCGGTTCCCTCCAGGGCGGGGCCCTGCTCGATGTGCAGTTCGAGGTACGCGCCGATCGAGCCCGCCCGCCACTTCGCCGCGGCCACCGCGTCGGGATCGCCGCCGATCGCCCGCAGCGGTTCGCGCAACGAGCAGCCGGAACGGTCGACCAGGTCGTCGGCGGTGCGCTCGAGCCGGCCGCTCACCGCGAGCGATCCCCAGAACGGGCACGGGAACAGGGCGCCCTCCTCGTTGGCGAACGCGATCGCCACCGGCTCGTAGCGCAGGGGCTCCTGGTAGCCGGCCAGGACTTGGACGACGTCCAACGCGGCCAGCACGCCGTACGCGCCGTCGAGCGGGCCCGCCTGCACGACGGTGTCGAGGTGAGAGCCCATCAGCACGGCGGGGCGCGACCGGTCCGCGTTCGGGCGGCGGACGATCAGGTTGCCCGCCTGGTCGACCTCCGCCTCCAGCCCCGCTCCGCGCGCCTGGTCGGCGACATAGGCGATGCCCAGCCGGTCGGCCGCGCTGAAACCGGCGCGGGTCACGCCGCCACGCGGGTCCGCACCGATCTTCGCGAGCTCCCGGATGCGGGTGAGCAACCGGTGGGCGTCGACGTCCGGCAGGCCGGTGCTCCGCTGCGGTGAAGGCATGCTGTTCCCCCTGGATGTGGAAGGTGACGTTCAGAGCTCGCGGAGACGGGCAGGACTGCCCGGCCTGCTCGCACCGCGGCGGGCGCGGTAGGCGGGCACGCCGACGGCGACGGCGAGCAACCCGTCGGCGGGCGAGCGGAGCACGTCCGGCACGGTGGTGTCCGTGATCGTCAGCCCGGTGCAGCCCAGCTCCTGGGCGAAGGCCGAGAGGTAGAGACCGCCCGCCGCGACACCGGCCGCGAACTGCAGCACCCGGTAGCCCCGTTCCCCGCGCCGGAGCAGGAACGGCGCGATCAACGCCGACTGCAGCACCAGGAACGCGCTGTCGTGGGCGAGGTCCTGGCCCTCGCACAGCACACGGGCCTGTGCGCGCGGATCTCCGTCGGCGGCCACCAGCCGCGGCTCACCGTCGAGCCACCGGTAGACGCCGGGTGTCAGGTCGTCGACCGCGTTCGCCACGACATGCGTGGTCAGCGGCCATGCGCCGCAATCCCAGTCCGGCACGTCGCCGGCGGCGAGCATCGTGGCGCGCAGGACGTCGAGCTTCACCGTGGCGTTCGCGTCGAACCGCCTGGTCGAGCCGCGCCGCACGATCACGTCCTCGACCGGTTCCGCCCCGTCGCGGTGCCGCCGCGGTGAGGTCCGCGCGCTGCGCTGCGCCCAGTTCCCGGCCGAGTCGGACGTCCGCAGGACGCCGGCCTGATGGGTGCGGCCCACCAGCGGGAAGGTCACCGGCACCGGTCCGAGGTCACCGGTCGCCGCGTCCCCCGCCGCCACCGGCGCGGGCTGGAACCGGCCGATGCTGACCACCGCGAGCGGGAGTTCGTGCTCCAGGTCCGCGCCGACCAGCCGGGCCACCTCCCGGTCGGCGAACCCGAGGCTCACGTGGAGCCGGTCGCCGCGCTGCGCCGCCAGCGCGTGCAGCTGGGCGACCACGGCGCCCGCGTCCCACCAGACGTGGCGGTAGCCGCGCTCCGCGTACTTCCAGCAGGTCCGCCACGGGACCCCGGTGAGCACGAGGGCGGGCACGGCGCACTCGGGCGCCGGGCCGATGCGCACCAACGCGTGGTCGCGTGGTGAGTAGTGCCAGACCCCGTCGTCCAGGCCGTCGACGTCGCGGGCGCAGACGTACAGCTCGATCGGATGCCGGTTGCCCGCAGACGGCGCGGCGCGGAAGTGGATCGGCCGCCCGTCGGCGCGCTCCCGGTAGCGCACCACCCCGACGGAGAAGTACACCAGGCGGGACAGCTCCGCGAGGTCGAGCGGCCCGCCGGCCGAACCCGGTGGCAGATCGGCGGGCAGCGCCACCCTCGGCAGGTCGTCGGGGTAGCTCTTGAACTCGGCCGGATAGCGACGGTCGTCCAGCGCGAGGAAGGTGGAGACCACGCGTTCGTCGTCCTCCGGCACGAGCCAGTGGCGGTCGTGCCGGTACGCGGTCAACCGGTGGTACGTCTGACCTGCGGATTCCATGGTCACTCCTCTGCGGTCGGCAGGTCCTGGTGCGGCCGGGAGCCGATGCGCCGCACCTCCGGCACGGCCAGCACCAGCAGGCAGCCGCCCGCGAGCAGGACGGCGGCGCCGGCGAGGGTGGCCGGCAGACCGATCCGGTCGGCCAGCGGACCGGCCAGCGCGAGTCCGAGCGGGGCGAGCGCCAGCGAGCCGAGCCAGTCGTAGGCGAGCACGCGGGACAGCGCGTGCTCCGGCACGTGGTTCTGCACCGTGGTCTGCCAGATCACCTGCATCACGCTCAGCCCCGCGTGCATCACCCCGGCCGCGAGGGCGATGACCACCGGTGCGGCGGCGACCGCCAGCAGCACCAGCGGCACCGCGCCGAGCGCGAGCGCCAGGTTGGCCACCACCAGCGGTCTGCGCGGCCGCACGTGCAGCGCGACCACCGCGCCACCCACCGCGCCGATCGCCGCGCCCTGCGCGATCAGGCCCCAGGAGAGCTCTCCCCCGAGCTGGCGGACGGCGACCAGCGGGCCGAGCACCTGGTAGGCGGAACGCCCCAGGTTCCAGCAGATGTGGGCGGTCGCGTTCGTCCAGAACCACCGGCGGCCGCTGAACTCCCGCCAGCCCTGCCGCAGCTCGTCCCAGAACCCGGTCCGCACCGCCGCCACGGCCGGCACGCGCAGCAGCGCGAGCGTCACCGCGCTCACCGCGAACGTGCCCGCGTTCAGGAAGAACACCCAGGGCGCGCCGATCGTGACGACGAGCGCGGTGGCCAGCGCCGGTCCGGCGACCATGGCGATCTGGCGCGTCAGCGCCACCAGGGCGTTCGCCCGCGCCAGGTGCTCCGGTGCCACGGTGGAGGGCACGATCGCACCGGACGCGGGCACGAAGAACGCCGCCGCCGCACCCGACGCGGCCGCGTAGACGGCGACCAGTCCGACGTCGACGGTGCCGAGCAGCTCCACACCGATCCCGACCTGCGCCACCAGGTTCACGGCGTCGGCGGCCAGCATCACCTTCTGCCGGGGCAGTCGATCCGCCCACACACCGCCGACGAGGGTGAGCAGCAGCCTCGGCACCGCGGTGGCCGCGAGGACGAAGCCGAGTGCGCTCGCCGACCCGGTGCTCGAGACGAGCGCCAGCGACAGCGCGACGAGCATCGCGGCGTCCCCGGCGGTGGACACCCCCTGCCCCGCCCACAGCAGGCGGAACCGGCGGTCGGACAACGGCCCGGCGTACTTCCGCAGCGTCCTCATCCCCCGGCACCGGCTAGCACGCCAGCAGGAACGGCGACGCGGTCGTGGTCAGCAGGACTCGGGCGCGGTGCACCACGTCCGGGTCCGCGGCCACGCCGAGATCGGCGAACACCTGGCGCATCGGACGCACCCCGTCCACGGCGTCGTGGATGGCCCGCACCTGTTCGGGTGGCGACCCCGCCGGGAACGGCGTCGCACGAGGCGCCTGGCGGTAGCCGCCGGTGCCGTCGAGCACGAACCCGCGGCGTTCGGTGCGGTTGCGGCGGAACACCGTGGCGAGGAACGCCTCCGAGCGTTGCGCCTCGGTCACCCGCGGGCCGCCGGCCTTCGAGGTGAGGTAGAACCACAGCATCGGGGAGCGGTCGTGCAGCAGCAGGTTCACCGCCTGCCACCGGGCGCGATCGGGCAGCGCGTCGAACCGGTCGCGCAGGTCGCCGTCCGGCAGGCGCAGCAGCCAGCCCGGCGACCCGGCGACCTCGCCGAAGCCGGTCGGTGTCGGCGTCTCCAGGTCGAGTCCGCACGCCTGCGCCATCTCCCACAGGTCGTCGACCAGGTACGAGTGCTCGCACGGGTTGATCCAGGTGTCGGCCCAGGCCGCCTCGGACGGGTTGTCGTAGTCGGCCAGGTCGCGGGCCAGCACGCTCCCGCCGGGGATCGCGGCCGCCAGCCGCCGGGCCAGCGCCAGCCGCTCGGGCTGGGCCGTCCCGCCGTCGTCGAACAACCGCACCGCGGCCTGGAAGGTGGCCGGCCCGATCCGGTGGAAGGCGTTGTACACCATCAGCTCCAGCACTCCCCGGGGCCGCAGTGCGGCCGCGAGGCGCGCGAGGCACTTCTCCGGTTCGGGGTTGTGGTGGATGACGCCGGTGCAGAGGACGTAGTCGAACCGGTCCTCGTAGCCGGCGTTCGTGATGCCCTCCTGCCGCAGGGTCAGGTTCCGCGCCCCCACGGCCGCCGCGTTCTCCGCGCAGATCTCCAGCGACCTCGCCGAGGCGTCCGTGCCGAGCACCTCGGCGCCGGGGAAGCGCAGCGCGGTGATCAGCGCCTGGTTCGTCCCGCACCCCGCGACCCACACCGACCGCACCTCGGGCACCCGGTCGCCGCCGTAGTCCCCGAGGTCCTGGCGCAGGAAGCGGGAGTGGAAGGACGGGTCGGCCAGCACGTCGAACCTCATGGGACGCCACGGGTACGGGAACGCGCCGTAGAACTCGTCGAGGATCTCCTCCACGGGTCAGGCCCTCCTCACCGGTTTCCGCGCCGGCCGTCCCGGCTCCGGCAGCGCGTCGCGGTCGACCTTGCCCGCGCGGGTGAGCGGCATCCGGTCGAGCTCCACGATCCGGGCGGGCACCATGTAGCCGGGCAGGGTGCCCGCGAGCCAGCCGGCGAGCTCCGCCTGCCCGGCGCCGGTCCCGACGACGTAGGCGATGAGCCGCTTCTGCCCGCTGGGCGCGACACGGGCGACCACGACCGCCTCGCTCACGCGCGGGTGCGCGAGCAGCCGGGCCTCGACCTCGCCGAGCTCGACGCGGTACCCGTTGATCTTGACCTGGTGGTCGATCCGGCCGAGGAACTCGATGTCGCCGTCGGCCCTGCGCCTGGCCAGGTCGCCGGAGCGGTAGAACCGGGCGCCCGGCTCGCGGGAGAACGGGTCCGGCAGGAACCGGTCCGCGGTGAGGTCCGGCCTGCCCAGGTAGCCGCGCGCGACTCCGTCGCCGCCGATGTAGAGCTCGCCGACGACACCGATCGGCACGGGGTGCAGCCGGTCGTCCAGCACGTGCATCCGGATGTTGGCGATGGGCTTGCCGATCGGCAGGGGGACGGAGGGGTCGAACCGGTCCGTGATCGGGTACACCGAGCAGCCGACCACGGTCTCGGTGGGCCCGTACTCGTCGATGACGACGGCGTCCGGCGCGATCCGCTGCCACCCGACCACGGTCTCCGGGCGGACCTCGTCCGCACCGACCACGAAGGTGCCGACCGAGGTGACGCGCGTGCCCTCCAGCAGGCCGCGCAGCACGTCGAGGTGCCCCGGCGTGATCTTGAGCAGGCTGAAGTCCCCCGGTTTCGCCAGCAGGTCCGCCAATGCCTCGATCCGGTCCTGCACCGGCAGCAGCCGCACCGCCTTCCCGCCGATCAGCGGCAGGAAGAAGTTCGGCACCGACAGGTCGAACGCGATCGACCCCACCATCGGCGCCCCGGACCCCTTGTCGAGGCCGTAGCCCTCGATCGCCCACCACAGGTAGTTGTTCAGTCCGCGGTGCGGGATCAGCACGCCCTTCGGACGCCCGGTCGACCCGGACGTGTACATCACGTACACCAGGTTCTGCGCCGATACCCCGGAGTCCACCGGTGTGTCCGGCTGCGCCTCGAGGCCGGCGTCCCCGGAGTCCAGGCACAGCACCGTTCCCGGGAACGACGCGGGCAGAGCCGCCCGCCACCGCTGGAGGGTGACCACCACCCGCGCGCCGGTGTCGGCGAGCATCAGGCCGAGCCGGTCGGCCGGGTGCTCCGGGTCCAGCGGCAGGTAGGCGCCGCCCGCCTTCGCCGTGCCGAGCAGGGCGACGAACATCTCCACCGAGTGGTCGGCGCAGACCCCGACGAACGACTCCGGGCCCACTCCCAGTTCTCGCAGGTGATGTGCCAGCCGGTTCGCCCGGGCGTCCAGCTCCCGGTACGACACCGTGTTCCCGGAGGCGTCGACCACCGCGGGAGCGTCCGGCGTGCGCGCCACCCACTCCTCGAACAGCTCGTGCAGGCACTTGTCCGACGGGTACGGCGCCGCCGTGTCGTTCCACTGCCACACGACCAAGTCGCGTTCGCCGTCGGGCACCACGCTCAGAGCACTCGTGCTCACCGCCGGCTTCGCCGCGACCTGCTCCAGCACGTGCACGACGGCGTCGGCGAACCGCTCGGCGGACTCGGGCTCGTACAGGTCCAGGGCGTACCGCAGCGCGAGCTCGACCGGCCCCTCCCCGTCGGTGACGGTGAGGCCGAGGTCCACCGGCGTGGTCTGCGGGCCGCCGAGCCGCACCGGCTCGGCGCGCAGTCCGGGCACATCGGCGGATCCGTTTGGCAGTCCACTGTGGAACGAGACCTGGTACAGGGGGTTCCTGCCCTGCTCGGCCGTCTCCCCGATCTCCGCGGCGATCTCCTCGACGGTCGCGCCACCGCGTTCCGCCGCCTCCAGGACCGTGCCGTGGACGGTGCCCAGCACGTCGGCGAAGCTCCCGCCGGCGGACAGGTCGACCGGGAGGGCGATCGTGACGGCCAGCGGACCCACCATCTCCTCGGTCTCCGGCCGATCGCGACCGGAGACCGCAGCCCCGACGACGAACCGGTCCTGGCCGCTGTAGCGGTGCAGGACGACCGCGAACGCCGTCAAGACCACTGTGGACAGCGAGACCCCGCACCGGACGGCGAGAGCGCGAAGGCCGGCGCCCAGTTCCTCGGGCAGCTCCCGGCTCGCGAGGCCGGCCCGGCCGGTCGGGGTCGCGGGACGGCCGTGGTCGGCGGGCAGCTCCAGCACCGGTGGCACGCCGCCCAGGACCGCTCGCCAACGGCCGAGCACGTCGTCCTCGGCGGCCTGCCGGACCTGCCACTGGGCGAAGTCCGCGTACTGGAGCCGGGTGGCGGACGGCTCGTCGCCGGCGGTCCCGGTGAGGAGTCCGAGCAGCTCGCGGAGCAGGAGGTCGCACGACCACTCGTCGCAGACGAGGCGGTGGGCGCTCAGCACGAGCAGGTGCTCTTCGGCGTCGAGCACGACGAGCACCACACGCCACAACGGTCCGCCGACCGGGTCGAACGGTTCGGCGACCGCCGACTCGGCCACCCGGCCCGCCTGCGCATGCCGAGCGCCCGCGGGTATGTCGCGGACGTCCACGACCTCGAACGCGACGGGCAGTCGCGCGTGGACGACCTGCCCGGCGCCGAAGGTGGTGCGCAGGACCTCGTGCCGATCGGCCAGCCGGTCGAGCCCCCGGCGCAACGCCGGGTGGTCGACCGGGCCGTGCAGCCGCAGCGCCCGGTGCACACCTGGCGCGGTCCGGGCCGTCCACGCCGCGCGCTGCGCCGCGGACAGCGGCACCGGGCTGTCCGCCCGGCGTGGCGGGATGGCCGCCGGCACCCGCGCGACCGCGCCTGCCGTCATCGGTCGGCCTCCGCCCGGCGGCGGAGGCTGAGCGGCCGCATGTCCACCCACACCTCGGCGATGTGAGCGAGGCAGTGCTCCTTGGTGCCGGTCACACCCTCGGCCGACCACCCCGCCGGCAACTCGCCGTCCGCGGGCCAGATCGAATATTGCTCCTCCTGGTTGACCACGACCCGATAGGCGAGTTCGACCTGTTTGCTCATCTGTGCGGGCTCCCAACCGGCCAGAACCAACGACAAAGCACGCCGCAGAGCTGCGGGAATTCACGACGGGGTTCGACGCACAGCACGAACACAGCCTTGATCGAGAGCACAAAGCGAACACCGAATCTTCACGCGCGATCTTTCCCCAGAGCGCGCAAAGAATTACGAAGCCCCTGTGCCGATCTCGGCCCGACGATCCCCAGCCCCAGTACTTCAACCGATCGTGGCCTCGGCGGCGACCCTTGTCAAGGTCGCGTTGCGACAGACCCCGAATTGCCGTCCACAATGGACGTCTTCAGTCTTCCACCTCGCGAAATCGCCGCCGAGAACATTCATTTGACCACATGTCTTCCCGAGGTTACTGTCGGAGGAGGGCTGGTCGGACTCGCGTGCCGGAACTGGGGAAGAGCTGACGCGAGCCACTGTGGAGCTACCACTGGGGGTGGCGGCACAGATGAACACACCTACGCGCAACCACGGAAATCCGCACCGATCGCGGATGCGCCGGAACTGAAACCTGCCCGCAGGCCGGCATGGCCGAATTCGCCAACGAACCGACGATTCGGCGCGATCCGCGCGGTCGTTTCGAAACCCATTCTTGGCGTGTAGACGAGGGGGCGTGCACTGTTGTCACTCGAGCGTTCACATCGATCGGTCCCGCATTCGTTCCGGGCCGTTGCCGACCACTCGGCGGCGAAAGTCGCCGTCCGTCACGGTGCCGACTCGATGACTTACGAGCAGCTCGCGCTCTCCGCGGGAGGTGTCGCGGCGTGGTTGCGTTCACGCGGTGTCGGACCCGGTGACGTCGTCGCCACGCTGCTCGACCG
>NZ_JBHXCW010000053.1:0-38733 GCF_042725365.1 Lentzea sp. NPDC060358
GGCCGTGCTCCAGCCGCACCGACGCCGGTCGCAGGAAGTCCTCCATGGACACCCGCTGCACCGCGCGGCCCAAGGCGCGCAACGGTTCCACGGCGGCGTCGGCCAGCCTGCCGGGTTCGGCTGCGGGGGCGCCGTCGACCAGCACGCGCACCCGCCCGTCGAGCTCCGACACCTGGTCGACGATCTCGGCGACGAGCGTGTCGAAGGTCAGCGGCCGGACCTTCACGGCTGCCAGTCCGCCCAGGCCGTGTCCCACCAGATTTCGCCGGACGCGAGCATCTTCTCGATCCTGGTGCCCTCGGCCCTGATCTCCTCGGCCTCCCGCGCCGAGTACTTGCCGGCCGCGGCCTGCTCCTCGAACTCGTCGAGGTCGCGCTGCTCCCAGGTGCCGTCCGGGGCGAGCGTGTAGTCGAGCGCGTGGTCGAGGGTCTCGAACCCGTCGGCGACGCGGCGGTAGGGCGCCTGCAGGTTCAGGTAGTAGTTGCCGAACGCCCGGTCGTCGCCCTTCCAGAACAGGTCGACGGAGTAGGCGTCCTGCGGGCGGTGCAGCATGAGCTTGCCGTGCCCGCGCCAGAACCCGCGGGACGGCGTGTCCCAGGGGTGCGGGTGGGGGTGGGCGGGGTAGGTGAGCGGGGTTCCCGGTTCGACGAACACCGCCAGCAGTCCCGGCTCGTCGGCGACCACCCTGACCGGCATCTCCGACCAGACCCTGCCGTGCAGCACCTCACGCCGCACCACGACCTCACCGGGCGTGAACAACCTCATGCGCCGAACTTACGTGATCACGCTCCGCCGCGTCCTGGGCCAGCATCCTGCGCTTGAGCGCGGGCACGGCGTTGGTCACCCGCAGGAACGTCCGCGAGAACGCCGCCACGACCCTGCCGATCACCGGTTTGTGGACCAGGCTGGTGCCGTCCATCATCTCGAGCGACGCCTCCACGGCGTCGAAGGCGTAGGAGACCATCTCCCGCTCGTACTCGCCGATCGCGGTGACGACGTCCTTGCCGCGCTGCGCCTCGACGAGCTTGCGGCACAACAGCTCCGCGTCCCGCAGCGCCGTGTTCGCGCCGATGCCGCGGCCGGGCGTCATGAGGTGCACCGAGTCGCCGATCATCGTGACGGTGCTCGGCGTCCAGGGCTTCAGCCGCTCCGAGGTGCGGACCTTGATCTGGAACACCGTCTCGGGGATCGCCAGTGCGAACAGTTGCCGCAGGTGCGGGTGCACGTCCGGGGTCATGCCCAGGACGACCTCCTTGAGCTCGGCCTGGCTCATGCCCCTCATGTCCGGGAACTTGTCGTGCGAGGCCGCATAGCCCCACATGATGTAGTCGTCCTCGATCTCGTTGTCGTCGAACCTCATCACGTGGACGATCACGAACTCACCGCGCGGCCCGAACAGCAGCGTCACGGCGCCGTCGGCCATCGGCGGCAGCAGCTTCACGTTCTCGCCGGTCAGCGGCAGCTTGCCCGCGATCGACGTGATGCCGCTGTCGATCACCCTCGCGTGCGGCAGGTACTGCCGGCGCACCTTCGACTGCGCGCCGTCGGCGCCGACCAGCACGTCGCCGGTCTCGGACGTGCCGTCGGCGAAGAACGCGGTGACGGTGCCGTCGTCGTTCTGGGTGTAGTGCAGGAACTTCTTGTCGAACCGCACGACGTCCTCCAGGCCGTTCAGCAACGCGGTGCGCATCGCGATCCGGCTGACCGACTTCTCGTTGCGGCTCTCGTCGACGTCCGTCGGGATGTCGCCGACCAGCAGCTCCCGGTACTTCTCGGTCCGCATGTTGATCCGCTGCGGCGGCCGGGCCGTCGTGCGGACGAACTCGGCGAACACGTCCGGAGGTAAGCAGCTGTGCAGCGCCCTGCTGCCATCGGGGCTGATCCCGACCCGGTAGCCGATCAGCATGCTGCGCGGCGTGCGGTCGCGTTCGAACAACGCGACGTCCACGCCGGCCTTCTTCAACCCGTGCGCCAGGCACAGCCCACCGGTCCCCGCTCCGATGACGAGTACGCGCATGACAGCCTCCCCTGCTAAGTCTCTTAGTAGGGAAGATATTCATTTCTCAAGAGTCTTGTCAATCGTCCTGACTGAGTCTCCTGAGCCGCGCGGTGGCGATGGCGAGCCGCACGTCGTCCGGCGGCAGCAGCCTGACCAGCTGTTCCAGTGCCTCGGCGTCGTGCTCGCCCGAGTCGGTCTGGGTGAACGTCCACAGCGCGTTCGCGTCCCCGCGCGACAGGACGGCCTTGCGCACGCCGGTCGCCAGGTCGTCGCGCTCGGCCAGCACGAACGGCGCCTCGGAGCGGCGCAGCAGCGACCCGCGGTACCGGCTCGCCGCCAGCGGGGCGTCGCCGTCGGTGAGCGCGGAACGGGCGGAGAGGAAGTCGGCCTCGACGTCGGCGGTGAGGCGGTACGGCCTGGTCGCGAGCACGTCGGCACCCAGCTGGGCGCGCAGCCGGTGCAGCTCGGCGCGCACCGTCGTCGGGTTGCCGCGCTCGCCGTAGAGCCGCAGCGCGAGCTGACCCGCGGACAGCCTGCCGTGCAGCGTCAGCGCGCAGAGGATCTCCGCGTGCCGCAACGAGATCGGCACCTCGCGACCGTCCAGCACCACCTTGGGCTCCGGCAGCAGGAACGACAGCGACAGCACGCTGCGCCGCACGTGCCGCTGCCGGGGCACGCGCAGCAGGTAGCCCTCGGCCAGCGGCTCCAGCACCGCCTCGCGGCCGTCGTCGAGCAGCACCCGGTCGCAGGAGACGTCGACGCGGGCCGGCAGCAGCCCGTACGGCTCGACGGCGACGACCCGGCCGCTCGGGCTGAGCAGCGCGCCGGGCTCGCCGCGCAACGCCATCAGGTGGCCCATGTTGCGCGACCGCAGCTCCTCGTCCTGCGCGTGCATCCGCCCGAGCATCTCGGACTCGGCGAGCCGGGCCGACGCCGACACCAGCGCCACCATCGACGGGTGCACGGTCGAGAGCGGGCCGCTCAGGTCGACGACGCCGATCGTCGTGCCGCTGTCGGGGTCGCGGATCGGGCTCGCCGCGCACGTCCAGTGGTGGTAGGTCCGCACGAGGTGCTCGGCGGAGTGGACCGTGACGGCGGAGCCGACCGCCAGTGCCGTGCCCATGCCGTTCGTGCCCGCCGCGTCCTCCGACCACAGGGTCCCCGCGGCCAGGCCCACGTCCTCGGCGTGCCCGCGCGTGTCCCTGGAGCCCTCGCACCAGAGGATGTGGCCCTGCGCGTCGGTGACGATCATGATGTGCCCGGCCTCCTCCGCGAAGCCCAGCAGCGTCTCGCGCAGCAGCGGCAGGCTCGGGTGCAGCGGGTGGCGCTCGCGCAGGTCGGTCAGCTCGTCCTCGCCGAACACGGTCGGGGCGGTGTGCAGGTCGGGGTCCACATTGGCGGCGAGTGACCGTTGCCACGACGCGGAAATCACTGAGCGTGGCAAATCAACCGTGCGAGTACCACTCAGCACGGCGTCTCTGACGCGACTCAGCAACAGTGCGTGTTGCTCGGGGTCGTGGGTCACTGAATCCATCCACGGCTTGCAACGAGCATGCAACGTTCTGCTGCCTACTTTCTCATTTTCCCCATCACTGTCGAGCAGTGGGCCATCTTCTGGCAGGAGTCGAGAATGACGCAGTACGCGGCGCCGGGTCAGCCCGGCAGCGTGGTCGCGTACCGGGCGAGGTACGAGCACTTCATCGGCGGCGACCACGTGGCGCCGGTGTCCGGCGAGTACGTCGAGAACGTGGCGCCGTCGACCGGTGAGGTGTTCACCGAGGTCGCCCGCGGCACCGACGCCGACCGCGCCCGAGCCCTGCACGCGGCCAGCGGCGCCGCGCGGGCGTGGGGGAGCACGACACCGCGCGAGCGCGCCACGGTCCTGGGGGAGGTCGCCGACCGGGTGGAGGAGCACGCGACCGAGCTCGCGGTCGCCGAGACCTGGGACAACGGCAAGCCCGTCCGCGAGGCGCTGGTCGTTGACGTGCCGATGCTGATCGAGCAGTTCCGCCAGTGCGCCGCCGTCATCCGCGCCGAGGTGGGCGAGGTCGAGCAGCTCGGCCGCGCCACCTGCGACTACCGCACGTTCCAGCCGCTGGGCGTCGTGCACGAGCGCCTGTCCTGGACGTTCCCGCTGATGAACGCGGGTCGCGTGCTCGCGCCCGCGCTGGCCGCCGGCAACGCCGTGGTGCTCGAACCCGCCCTGCAGACGCCGGCCTCGATCCACGTGCTGCTCGACGTGATCGCCGACCTGCTGCCGCCCGGTGTGGTGAACGTGGTCACCGGGGCCGACGACCACCCGGTCGTGTCAGGCCGCTGCCCGAACGTCTTCTTCGCGGACGTCCTCGCGCAGCGCGACGGGTTCCTGGACAAGGCGCTCGAGGGCTTCGCGATGTTCGCGGCCAACCAGGGCGAGATCCCCACGGCGCCGTCCCGCGCGTTGATCCAGACCGCCGCGTACGAGGAGTTCCTGCACCTCGCCACCGAGCGCGCCCGCGGGCTGGTGGTGGGCGACCCGCTCGACACCGGCACCATGGTCGGCGCCGTCGTCTCGCTCGCGCAGCGCGATCGGGTTCTCGCGTACTTCGCCCGGGGCAGGGCCGAGGGCGCGCGGCTGGTCCTGGGCGGCGAGGCGTCCGGGCACTTCGTCCAGCCGACGATCTTCGAGGGCGACCACCGGTCCGCGGTCTTCGCCGCCGACGTGCTCGGCCCGGTCGTGTCCGTCACCCGCTTCGACGACCGCGACGACGCCGTGAAGATCGCCAACGAGGCCACGGCCCAGCTCGGCGCCGGGCTCTGGTGCCGGGACATCGCGCTGGCGCACAACGTCGGCCACGAGCTCGGCGCGGAGCGGGTGTGGGTCAACAACTACCACGCCTACCCGGCCGACACGGCGCTGCTCGCCCGGTACCGCCGGGTCAAGCACGTGGTGGTCAGCTACTCCGAGCGCGCGCAGGGCTACTTCTAGTCCCTCCAGGGCACCTGCGGGCTGCGGTGGAAGTGGATGCCGCGGACCTCCCAGCGCTCGGCCTGCGCCGCGAGCCGGCGGGCGAAGTCGTCCCAGCCGTGGGTCGCGCGCGGTGACCAGGCCAGTTCGGCCGCCGCCGCGAGACGCGGGAAGGCCATCTGGTCGAGCTCCTCCTCGGTGGTGACCGTCTCCGTCCACAGTGGAGCTTCCACGCCGAGGACGGCGTCCTCCGGCACGTCCCGCAGGTAGGCGCCGGGGTTCCAGTCGTAGGAGTCCCGCACCTCGACGTGGCCTGCCCACTTCAGGCCGAGCTCGGTGTCCTCGGTGTACTTCATGTCCAGGTAGACGCGGTTGGCCGGCGACAGGATGACCTTGTTGCCGCGCTTGGCCGCCGCGGCGACGTTCTCGTCCGCCGTGGTCTGGTTCCAGAACTGCACGACCGGCGTGGTGTCGTCGGTGGTCTTGATGAACTCGTGCCAGCCGATGGCCGTCTTGCCGTGCTTCCCGACGAGCGGCAGGACCCGGCTCATGAACGTGGCGTAGTCGGCGTCCGGCGTGTTCAGCGCCTCGTCGCCGCCGATGTGCAGGTACGGGCCCGGGGTGAGCGCCGCCAGCTCCCGGATCACGTCCTCCACGAAGGTGTAGGTGATGTCCTTGTGGATCGCCAGGGAGGAGAAGCCGACCTCGATGCCGGTGTAGTGGTCCTTGGCCTTCTCGTCGTCGTTGAGCTCCGGGTAGCTGGCCAGCGCCGCGTTCGTGTGACCCGGCATGTCGAACTCCGGGACGACCGTGATTCCCCGGTCCTGCGCGTACCGCACCAGGTCCGCGTACTCCTCCTGGGTGTAGAAGAACCTCCCCTGCTTCCCGCCCACCTCCGTCGTTCCACCGATCTCGGTGAGCTTCGGCCAGCTCTTGATCTCGATGCGCCAGCCTTGGTCGTCGGTCAGGTGCAGGTGGAGGTGGTTGATCTTCAGTGCCGCCAGGTGGGTGAGGTAGCGCTTGACCTGCGGCGGTGTGAAGAAGTGCCGGGTGACGTCCAGCATGGCGCCCCGGTAGCGGTACCTCGGGCGGTCGTGGATCCCGGCGCCCGGGATCGTCCACTCCGCTTCGTGCTTTTCGGCCGACTCCGCTTGCGGGGGGAGCAGCTGGCGGAGGGTCGCCGTGGCGTTGAAGTGGCCTTGCGCCGAGCCGGCTCGGATGGTCACCGCCGTTGCGGTGATGTCGAGCTCGTAAGCCTCTTCGGCCAGATCGGCCTCTTCGAAGATGATGCCGGCCGGGCCTGTCGCCGTCGTCTCCAGGTCGTAGCCCGTCGAGCCGCGGAGCTGCTCGGCCAGTCTGGTCGCCGGGTGCCTCGCCGACTCCGTCTTCAGGAGGATCCTGGTGGCCGGGGTCAGGGTGAACTCCACGTCTGGGCGCGGGTGCACCTCCGCGGGCTGCGGAACCAGTTCCTGCAGTCTCGTCGTCTCGGTCACCTGGTGCTCCCGGGGGTTCGTCGGTTCTCCTTTAGGTATAGACCAATTTTTGGGACTTGGGGAGGGCGTTGTTCCTGTTTCGTGCGCGGGGTGGTCCACCCCACCGGGCGCGCTCGCCAAAAGTCAAGAGCCACAAGCAAAAGCCGAGACTGCTCGGCTTTGCCTTCGCTTGCTCGCCTTCGGCCTCGCGGGCCGGCGCCGGCTAGGGGTGTTCCTTGCTCAGCTTGTGCCACAGCGCCGGGAGTGCTGCTTCGGTCTGGTGGGCCAGTTCCACTTCCCTGCCGTAGAGCAGGCCGAACGTGAAGCCGTTCTCGTCGCCCCTGCCCAGGTCCAGGAGGACCGGGCGCGCCACCACCGAGTCCTGGTGGTCGCCCAGGAGGGTTTGGACGTCCTTCGCTCGTGTGCGCAGGGCCTTGGCGTGCTTGCCCAGGGCCGGTTCCGCCACTTCCGCGCTGTAGCGGAGGCGTTTCGCCGCCTTGCGGGCCTCGTGGAGGGGTTCGTCGCTGTCGGTGGTGCGGAGGGCTGTTTCCACTCGCGTGTCCAGGCGGTGGCGGGCTTTTTCCACCAGGGCCGGGAGGACGTCCTTCGCCTTGCCGCCCGCCAGCTTGGTCAGGGGCGGGGTGGTCAGCAGGGCGTCGATGTCGTTCAGGAGGGTGAAGTAGCGCTTGCTGTCCAGGGCTGCGACGGAGTCTTTGTGCGCCTTGGCCTCCTGGGGTGCGAAGTAGCGTGTCATGCGGGCGGCCACGTCGCCCAGGGCCAGTTCCGGGGGGAGGGCGTGGAGGGCTTCCTCGAAGCGCATCCTGAGGACTTCCAGGTCCCTGGAGGTGCCCAGGACGGCGGCCAGCCACTTCAGTTCCTCGGTGAGGGCGCGGGTCGCCTCGCGGTCGACGACCTTGCCGTAGGCCTGCAGGGCCGAGCGCATGCGGCGGGTCGCCACTCGCATCTGGTGGACGGCGTCGTCCTCGTTCGTGCGGACTCGCGGGTCCTGGTTCTGCAGGGCCGCTCGTTGTTCGTGGAGGTAGGCGAGGACCACCTCGCCCGCCGTCGACTTCTTCGTGATGGCGGGGACGGCGTCCCGCTGCACGCCGATCACCTGGGAGAGCTTGGACTTCGACGCGGACGGGGTGATGCCCGCGCCGCCCAGGTGGCGTTCGACGGTGTCGAGGAGCTTGCGGGTGCCGCTCTCGCCCAGTTCCACCTCGATCTCGCGCCACGACGTGGTGGTGGTCGAGCTGCCCGTGCTCCGGGCGGTGACCAGGTCGTCGACGACCTCGGCCAGGAGGTCGCCGGTGCCGTTGGTCAGCTGCCAGCGGCGGCGGTTGGTCCGGATCTCGGCCACCGGGGTGAGGGAACGGCCCCTGGTGTGGGCGCGGACCAGGGACGAGAGGTCCTTGGGCGGGGTCTTCACCGCCCTGCCGAGCGGGACGCGGACCTCCTGGCGGCTGTCCTCGCCCGCCGGGAGCTTGAGGTGCCAGCCCTCGTCCTCGCCGCCCACCCGGCGGCGCAGCGTCACGCCGGCCCTCGCGAGGCGGTAGTCCTCCGTGTCGAAGTACGTGGCTTCGAGGTCGAACTCCTCCGGGCCCGTCGCCACGCCGGTGATCTCCGTGAGGTCCGGCAGGCTCGCGTTCGACGGGGCCTCGTACTTGCGTTCGGTCTCGGTCACGGAGGTCGCCATTTCCTATTCATACCTCGTTTTGTCCGGGTTCACCCACTGCCGTGACCGTGCGTGAAGGGGTTCCCACTGCCGGGCGTAACCCGGCCTCGAATGCGTGCAATCGCCGGTCATCCGCTTTTGCCGGTCCCCGGCGTCCGGTTCGCTGGTCGCGTGCCCACGGAGAAGGAACGGCTGGACGTCGTCGAGCCGCAGGTCGCCTCGTTGATCAGCCACGTCGGCCAGCTCACGGCCGAGCTGGAGCGCGTCACGGCCCGGCTCACCGTGCTGGAGCGGCGGTTGTCCGGGGCGGGCGACGGGCCGCTCGCGAACCTCGACGAGGTGGCGGGAGAGGTCGTGCCGCTGGTCGAGGCGTTGCGCCGGGCGTGGGACGCCGAGCAGGAGATCCTGGCCGACCCGGCGCGGGTGGCGTTGAAGCAGGAGGTGCTCGAGTTCGACGGGCTCAAGGCCCGCCGCGACGACGCGCGGTCCAAGCTGGACGGTGGGCGGGTGCCGCGGTTCGCGCGCGACGCGCTGTCGCACGAGGTCCGCCAGATGGAGTGGCTGATCAACGCGAACGAGGCGAGCGCGCGGCGCGCGGTCGAGCGGCTGGAGGGCGACGAGGAAGCCGCGGGCGAGCAGTGGCGCACCGAGGCCGTGCTGGCGGGCGACAAGGCCCGCGGCGAGATCAGGGACGTGGCCGCGCGGCGGATCTCCGAGGCGCTCGCGCAGTACGCGCGGATGCCCGTGTGGTTCCGGGTCGGGCTGGGCGAGATCCCGACGCCGGACCCGTCGTTCTGGATCGAGTCGGCGATCGCCGTGCTCGCCTACCGGCTCGAGTACGGGGTCACCGACGCCGTCTCGCCGCTCGGTGCCGCGCCGTCGGCGGACAGCGGGTGCCAGAACTGGGTGCGCCGCACGAACGTCCACGCCGACGTCACCGACCGGCTCTCCACGCTGGCCGCCACGTTCCACCTGCAGTGACGCCGGTCAGCGCTGCGGCGCGAGCGCGCCGCCGACCATCGTCGCGAGCACCGGGATCTCCGCGATCGCCTCGCTCGTGCGCGGGTCGTCGCCCAGCACCACCAGGTCGGCGAGCTTGCCCGGCGTGAGGCTGCCCAGCACGTCCTCCTTGCGGCACGCGTAGGCGGCGCCGAGCGTGTACGCACGGATCGCCTCCTCGACGGTGACCGCCTCGTCCGGCCCGACCGCCCGGCCGCCCGAGGACAGGCGCCGCACCATGAACTCGATGGCGCGCAACGGAGCCCCGTCCGCCACCGGCCGGTCCGAGCTGCCCGCCACGGTGATGCCGCGGTCGAGGAACGACCTCCCGCGGTACAGCCACGGCGCGCGTTCGGCGCCCATGATCTCGCTGTAGTCGTCGCCGTAGGCGTGCAGGAACGTCGGCTGCACGACCGGGACCATGCCCAGCTCGGCGATCCGGCCGAGCTGGTCGGGCCGGACCAGGCCGCAGTGCTCGATGCGGTGCCGGGCGCCGGCACGGGGACGGCGGCGCTGGGCCTCGGCCACGGCGTCGAGCGTGAAGTCGATCGCGCGGTCGCCGATCGCGTGGATCGCGAGCTGCCAGCCGGCGTCGTGCCCGTCGGTGATCGCGGCCCGCATGAACTCCTCGGTGTCGGCGAGCTGCCCGCGGTTGTCCGTGCCGGAGTACGGCTCGGTCAGCGCGGCCGTGCGCGCGATCATGCCGCCGTCGGTCCACAGCTTCAGCGCGCCCAGCGAGAGCATGTCGTCGCCGAACCCCGTGTGCAGGCCGAGGTCGACCGCCCGCGCGATGCCGTCCGCCGGGTCGGCCGCGACCGGGTGCAGCACGTGCGCGGACACCATGAGCTGCACGCGGATCGGCAGCCGGGCCCGCTGGTAGGCGGCGGCCTCGAGCGGGCTGCTCGCGATGAGACCGGCGCCGATGCCCGCCTCCGCGCACATCGTGACGCCCTCGGCGAGCACCTGGCGGGCGCTCTCGCGCAGCTCGCCGACGATCTCGTCGAGCGAGTACGGCAGCCGCAACGTGCGGGCGGCCAGCTGCTCGTTCTCGGTCAGCCAGCCGTCGCCGCCGATGCCGGGGAGCCGCTGCAGCACCGCGGAGTTGACGACGCACGCGTGCCCGGACAGGTCGGCCACGTACACCGGCCGGTCGCCGCTGATCCGGTCGAGGTCGGCGGCGGTGAGCGGCCGGTCCATGATCCGCCGGTCGTACCCGGACGCCTCGATCCAGCCCGTGCCGGGCGCGCCGGTCAGCCGGTCGAGGACCTGGGCGACCGCCGGCAGCCCGGTGATGTCGATCGTGCGGCGGCCGTTCCACGCGAGGTGCGTGTGGGCGTCGATGAACCCCGGCAGCACCACGGCGCCGCCCAGGTCGACGGTCTCCGCGGCGGGCAGGCCCTCGACCTGCTCGTCCAGCCCGGCGATGCGGCCCTGCCAGATGCCGATCGTGTGCGCGGCGGGGCGCGCCGGGTCCATCGTGAGGGCCCGGCAGCCCGTCAGCTTCAGGTCGAGTTCCACCCGGTGATTTCTACGCCGTCGCGAGGACCGGCACCGAGGTGTGGGTCAGCACGGAGTCCAGGATCTCCCCGGACCGCACCGCGACGTTGGACAGCAGCGACGACGTGATGCCGTGCGAGTGCTCCGTGCCGCCCTGCAGGTAGAGGCCGCCGCGCAACGACGTCTGCAACCGGTAGTCGCGCCCCACGACCAGACGGCCGGCCTCGTCGCGTGCGCAGGCCGTGTCGAGCGAACCGAGCATCGGCGCGGCCTCGTCGTACCCGGTGGCGAGCAGCACGAGGTCGGTGTCGAGGTGCTCCAGCTCGCCCGTGACGAGCGACTGGACCACCGCGCGGGCACCGTCCGCGGACTCCTCGACGGCGACGAGCCGGGTCATGTTCATCATCCGCAACCGCTCGGTGCCCAGCACCTTCTCCTGGTAGGTGGTGCGGTAGAGCTGCGCGATGAGGTCGACGTCGACGACCGAGTAGTTGGTGTTGCGGTGGTAGCCCATCAGCCGCTGCTTCACGGCGTCCGGTGCGTCGTAGTAGTGGTCGACGGCCTCGGGGTCGAAGATCCGGTTCGCGAACGCGCTGTCGTCGGCGGGGGAGTAGCCGTAGCGGGAGAACACCGAGCACACCTCGGCGCCGGGGTACTCGCGGTGCAGGTAGGCCACGGCCTCCGCGGCGCTCTGCCCGGCACCGACGACGACGCAGCGCTTCGGGTCGGCCAGTTCGCCGACGCGGTGCAGGAACTGGCTGTTGTGCCACACGCGGTCCGAGAGCGCGACGCCCTCGGGGACGGCCGGGCGCAGTCCGGTCGCGAAGACGAGGTTGCGGGCGTGGTACACGTCACCCGTGGCTGTCGTCACCTCGAACAGGTCGTCGTGGATCGCTTCCACGCCAACGGCTTCCGCGCCGTAGGAGACGAGGTCGTCCACCTGCGCCGCGGCCCACTCGAAGTAGTCGTGGAACTCGACGCGCAGCGGGAACAGGTTCTTGTGGTTGACGAAGTCGACGAGCCGGCCGCGGTCGCGCAGGTAGCAGAGGAACGAGAAGCGGCTCGCGGGGTTCCTCATCGTGACCAGGTCCTTGAGGAACGACACCTGCATGGTGGCGTCGTCGAGCAACATGCCCCGATGCCAGCCGAACGCCTGCTGACGTTCCAGGAACACCGCGGTGACGGGGGTTTCGGCCTGCTCGTTGTGCTCGGTCAGAGCGATGGCGAGAGCCAGGTTCGAGGGGCCGAACCCGATGCCGACGATGTCGTAGATCGGATGCATGAGGCCTTAACTTAGGGAAGCCTAAGCTTCCTTCGCAAGCCCACGGTTAGGTTAGCCTGACCGTATCGCACCGAGGTGAAGGAGGGCACCCCCATGAGGGTCGTCATGTTCGGGTTCCAGACCTGGGGTCATCGCACCCTGCAGGCACTTTTGGCGTCCGAGCACGAGGTCGTCCTGGTGGTGACCCACCCCCGGGGTGAGGGCGCCTACGAGAAGGTCTGGAGCGATTCGGTCGAGGAGCTGGCCCGCGAGAACGGCGTCGAGGTCGTCGTCCGCGAGCGCCCGGAGGACCAGGAGCTGCTCGACCGGCTGAAGGCCGCCGACCCGGACGTGATCGTCGCCTGCAACTGGCGGACCTGGATCCCGCCGCAGGTCTTCGCGCTGCCCAGGCACGGCACGTTGAACGTGCACGACTCCCTGCTGCCGAAGTACGCGGGCTTCTCGCCGTTGATCTGGGCGCTGCTCAACGACGAGAAGGAAGTCGGCGTCACGGCCCACATGATGGACGACACGCTCGACGCCGGCGACATCGTGCTGCAGCGCTCCGTCCCGGTCGGCCCGCGCGACACGACGGCGGTCCTGTTCGAGAAGACGCTCGAGCTCTTCGGCCCCATCACCGTCGACGGCCTCGCCGAGATCGCCTCCGGCCGCACGGAGTTCACGAAGCAGGACCGCTCGCAGGCCTCGTTCTTCCACAAGCGCGCCGAGGAGGACCTGCGGATCGACTTCACCTGGACCGCGGAGGAGCTCGACCGCCTGGTGCGCGCGCAGTGCGCGCCCTACCCGTCCGCGTTCTGCTTCCACCGCGGCCGGCGCCTGGAGATCGTCGAGGCCGACGTGTCCTCGGAGATCTACGGCGGCACCCCCGGCCGGATCTTCTACCGCGAGGGCGACGGCGTGGCGGTCGTCGCGGGCGCCGAGGCCCGCCGTGGCCGCAGCAAGGCGTTGCTGGTCAAGAAGGTTCGCACCGAGGACGGCGTCGAGCTGACGGCGCACGAGTACTTCAAGACCATGGGCGGCTACCTCACCTCGTTGCCCCGGTAGTTCGTCACCTCCGCGACACGCGGATCACGGACCGGGTGACCGGTCCGTGATCCGGATGGTCGATCATGGGCGCATGAATCGCGCGGCGGTGACGTCACTGGTGGTCTTCGTCCTGCTCGTGGCACTCGGCTGGTACCTGTCGGAACTCCAGTCCGGCCAGGAGAACCCGCCGTCGACGCCGGTGCCGACCGGGTCCACCCCGGCCGGGTCGTCCGACCTCGCCGCGGTGCAGATCGCGCCCGAGGGCAAGATGACCGGCTACAGCCGCGACCGGTTCCCGCACTGGGCCTCGCAGGGCAACTCCTGCGACACCAGGGAGATCGTGCTGCAGCGCCAGGGCGCCGACGTGAAGTCGGACAAGGAGTGCAAAGCCGTCTCGGGGACCTGGAACAGCCCCTACGACAACGTGGTGATCAAGGACGCGGGCGAGGTCGACATCGACCACACCGTGCCGCTGGCCGAGGCGTGGCGCTCCGGCGCGGACAAGTGGACCGACGACCAGCGCAAGGCGTTCGCCAACGACCTCGGCGGCATCCAGCTCCTCGCCGTGACCGCGAAGACCAACCGCGGCAAGGGCGACCAGGACCCGGCGAAGTGGAAGCCGCCGGTGCAGACCTACTGGTGCACCTACGCCCAGCACTGGATCGCCGTGAAGATCACCTACAAGCTGGCCGCCGACCAGGCGGAGCACGACGCGCTCGCCGGGATGCTCCAGACCTGCTGACCGGCGCGCCGAACCCGTTGCGCCGCAACGAGATCCGGCTGTCGACGACACGGCCCGACCCCCCAGGCGGGCCGCGTCGTCCGCCGTCGCCCTACCCGACCTGGACGGCCTCGAACAGGCCGGACAGCTTCCAGTGCGTCACGTACCCCATCGCCTCCGCGGCGATCAGCACGTCCAGCTTCCCGAGGTTGGTCCGCGCGGGCATCTGGTAAGCCTTGCCGCGCCGCGCGTCGAGCACCATCGGCGTGGCGCCCGGCAGCGTGTCCGCGATGGTGTGCTGCAGGACGCGCAGCCCGACGTTCGCCGCCTCCCTGGTCAGCGGCACCTCCTTGGTGTGGACGAGCACGGCGAACGTGCTGCCGTCCTTCTTGCGCAGGCCCAGGTGCGGCCGGACCTTCAGGGTGAGCTCGCCCGCGCGATAGGTGGCGGGGTCGACCGGGACACCGGTCGCCTTGAACGACGCCAGCCACGGCAGGAAGCCGTCGGCGATCTCCTCGAACGCCCGCGGCTGACCCGTGCGGTTGGCGTTCATGACCGCCCTCTTGAGCTCCAGCTCGGGTTCGGTCGAGTTGACCGCTCGTCGCATGGCGTCGCGGATCGGGTTGTAGAAGCCGCAGACCTTGGGATCGGAGGTCAGGTACATCCCCCGCTGCTCCGACACGATGTTGATGCGTCCACGCTGACCGCTCATGACGTACTCGGTGAACGACAGTGCGGTGACGCTGACGTTGTTGTCCGGCAACGCTTTCTCCCCTCGTACCGCTCTCTTCACCTGACGTTAGCCGAGGGGTCTGACAAAAACGGCGCTGCGCCGATCGGCCCAATCGTCACGCAGCGTTGACCGTTCACTCGATCAGGTGGCACACAGAGTTGCGATGTCCGCCTCAATCTGTAAGCGGACGGTGACGCAACGCCGACCGATCATGCGGATGACCGTTCGTCTGCCGTTCGCCGACGCTCACGCAACGCTCACCGCAAGACCCACGTGAGTAACACTCCGTAGAAGATCAACTCGGGAGAATGGAGTTCGGCAGGAGAAATCACGGCGAGGGAGCACGATGGCGGTCAAGGCGGAGCGTTCACCCGATAGGGCGGGTGACGTGGAGGTTCCGCAGCCTCGGCAGCTGAGCAGGTGGCTCGTCCACCCGGCGCACTGGCCGCAGGCGGTGCAGACGACGGTCATAGTCGTGCTGATCGCCCTGCTGCTGTGGGCCATCTCCGTGACGCTCGGCCCCGACCAGGCGTTCATCGTCGGCTCCGCGGGCGTCGCCGCCAAGCTGATCTGCATGTACCTCGAGACCCGCGTGACCCGCTAACGCCCGTAGCGCTCCGCCGCCCGCGCCTTGGCCTTCGCGGCCTCGACCTCGCGGTCCTTGGGCGGAGCGGTCGTGACCAGCGCGTCCAGCAGGTCCCGCGTCGCCGCCGCCACGGCCGCGACCGCCTCGTCGAACGCGGCCTGGTTCGTCGCCGACGGCTTGGCCGCCCCGC
This sequence comes from Lentzea sp. NPDC060358, assembly GCF_042725365.1. Lineage (NCBI taxonomy): Bacteria > Bacillati > Actinomycetota > Actinomycetes > Pseudonocardiales > Pseudonocardiaceae > Lentzea > Lentzea sp. NPDC060358. Next base: position 15,128 of record NZ_JBHXCW010000053.1, read on the forward strand.
TCACCTTCCGCACGTACTGCAGTGCCGCGGCCTGCACCTCGTCGGTGGTGGCGGGCGGTTCGAAGTTGTGGAGCACCCGGATGTTTCGGCACATGCCCCCACTATGACCTGTCCGGCGACCTGTTCGCAGGCGCGGCACGGGTGTGGATGCGTTCGCCCTGCTTGCCGAACAGGCTGATGATCTCCGCGGGCCGGCCGTCCGCGCTGCTGAAGCTGTGCGGCTGGCGGCAGTCGAACTCGGCCACCTCGCCGGCGCGCAGCACGATCTCCTTGTCGCCGAGCCGCATCCGGATCCGGCCGCTCAGCACGTAGAACCACTCGTAGCCCTCGTGCACGCGCGGTTCGTGCAGCTCGGGGTCGGTGAGGATCATCTTCCACGCCTGCAGCGGCCCGATCGACCGGGTCAGCGGCACGCCGACGCGGCCGTGGCCGAGCTGGCGCGGCTTCATCGCGACCCGAGGGTCGCCCACCTCGGGCGCGCCGACCAGGTCGTCGAGCGACACCTGGTAGGTCCTCGACAACGGCATCAGCAGTTCCAGCGTGGGCTTGCGCTGGTCGGTCTCGAGGCGCGACAGCGTCGACTTCGAGATGCCCGTCATCTCGGACAACGCCGCCAGCGTCAGGTCGTGCTCGGCGCGCAGCGCGGCGAGCCGCTGCCCCAGCGTCGGGAGACTTGTTGCCATAACGGCAACTTACTTTGCCGAAATCGGGCTGTCGACCGCACTGTGGGGACATGACGTACGAAGTGGTGATCATCGGTGGGGGAGCGGCCGGGCTCAGTGCCGCCCTGATGCTGACCAGGGCGCGGCGCAGCGTGCTCGTGGTCGACGGCGGCGAGCCGCGCAACAAGCCGGCCGGGCACATGCACAACTTCCTCTCCCGCGACGGCCTCTCGCCGTTGGAGCTCCTCAAGCACGGCCGTGCCGAGGTGGAGGGGTACGGCGGCGAGATCGTGAACGACGACGTGCGCGGCGTGACCAGGACCGCCGACGGGTTCGAGGTCGAGCTGTCCGGGCGGACCGTGGAGGCCAAGCGCTTGCTCTTCGCGACGGGCCTGGTCGACGAGGTGCCGGACGACCTGCGCGACCGCTGGGGCCGTGACGTCTTCGGCTGCCCGTACTGCCACGGCTACGAGGTCCGCGACCAGAAGCTCGTCGTGTTCGGCGAGGAGATGAAGGTCGCCCTGGTCCGCCAGTGGTCGGCCGACGTCACCCATGTCCCGTCCGTGGACGGCATCGAGGTCGAGGACGACAAGCTCGTCGCGGTGATCTCCGGAACGGACCGCATCCCGGCCGACGCGCTCGTGTACTCGGCGCCGATGAAGCCGCGCGACGAGTTCCTGCTCGCGTTGGGCGCGGAGACCACCGAGACGCCCGTCGGTCCGTTCGTGCGCACGGACGACAAGGGACGCACGAGCGTGCCGGGCGTCTACGCGGCGGGCAACGTCACGGACCCGGCGGCCATCGTCATCGTCGCCGCCGCGCAGGGTGCCCAGGCGGCCGGGATGATCAACATGGACCTGCTGGGGCTGATGCCGGGAGCGTGATCCGGAACGCCGAGCCCACGCCGGGCGTGCTGGTCACCGACACCGCGCCGCCGTGCGCCTCCACCAGGTGCCGGGTGATCGCGAGCCCCAGCCCGCTCCCGCCGGTGCGCCGGCTGCGGGACTTGTCGGCGCGCCAGAACCGGTCGAACACGTGCGGCAGGTCCTCCGGCGCGATGCCGGTGCCGGTGTCGCGGACCTCCAGGACGGCGGTGTCGCCGTCCTGGAACAGCCGCACGACGACCTCGCCGCCCGGCGGGGTGTAGCGGACGGCGTTCGCGACGAGGTTGCCGAGCGCCTGGCGCAGCCGCACCGGGTCCGCGGTGAGGTGGACCGGCCGCGTCTCCGCGCGCAGCAGGATCTCGCGGTTCTGCTGCGCGTTCACGACCTGGTCCACGACGTCGTCGAGCGCGATCGGCTCCGGGTGCAGCCGCAGCGTGCCCGCGTCGGCCTGGGCGAGGTCGTGCAGGTCGTCCACGAGCCGTTGCAGCAGAAGCGATTCCTCCAGCAGCATGCCGACCAGGTGCGGGTCCGGTTCGGCCAGCCCGTCCTGCGTCGCCTCCAGCCAGCCGGTGATGTTGCCCAGCGGTGTGCGCAGCTCGTGCGCGACGTCGCTGACCATGGCCTGGCGCTGCCGTTCGGTCTCGGCGAGCTTGGCCGACATGGCGTTGAACGACCGCGCGAGCTCGCCGATCTCCCCCGCGCCGCCGTCCACCCGTGCCGTGCGGTCGCCCTCCGCCGTGCGCTTCGTGGCGGCGGTGAGCGCCCGGATCGGCCGCACCAGCCGGCTCGCGGTGATCCACGACGCGAACCCGGCCAGCGCGAGGATTCCCAGCGCCACCAGCGTGATCCGGGTGGTGCCGGTGGTCGACAGGTCGATCGGGAGCGGCCCGCCGCCCGTGGGCTCGGTCAGGAAGAGCTGCACCGGTTCGGCGACGTGCGGCCGCAGCTGGTCGCGGCGGGCGCTGTCCATGCACTCCACGTCCTCGGGCGTCGAGTCGAGGACCGCCGTGACCTCCCAGTCGAGGCTCGGCGGCGACTGCACTTTTCCGACGGTCCGCGGGCCGGGGCGCGTCCGCGTGACGCAGTCGTCGAAGAGCTGCTGCAGCTGCCGGTAGGCGGTGATCTCGGTCGCCGTCAGCGAGTAGAGCAGGTCACCGACCTTGCAGTCGTCCCACAGCGACAACCGGCCGGGCTCGTCGCCGGACAGCCGCGGCCTGCCGTTGGGCGCGTCGACGATCCTGATGAAGCGGTTGCAGTTCAGGAGCTCGACGGCGTAGGCGTGCAGTGTGTCGAACTCGTCCTCGGTGAGCTTGAACGGACCGACCGCCCGCGGGTCGATCTTGCCGTTGACGTTCAACGGGTCCACCAGCGCCCTGGGGGTGATCGGCAACGGGGGAGCGTTCTCACTGCCCGTGTCGGCGAGCTTCTTGCCGTTGTGGTCGGTCAGCGCGATGCGGCGGCCGAACCGCTGCGCCAGTTCGTCCACTTCGGACTTCGCGCCGGTCCAGCTCGTGTGCGTGGCCGCGTACCTCACCAGCTCGTCGACGATCGCGGCGTCCGTCTCGAGCGCCTCGCCCTGCTCCTGCCGGATCGCGCCGGTCGTCGCCTGGCTCGCGAGCCACGCCGTGACGGCGATCGAGCAGGCCGCGATCACCAGCGAGAACAGGAAGAACCGGACCAGGAGGCTCTTCATGCGAGCTTGTACCCGATGCCGTAGACGGTCAGCAGCCGCTGCGGCCGGCGCGGGTCCCGCTCGATCTTGCGGCGCAGCTTCATCATGTGCACGTCCACGGTGCGCGCGGTGATGAACCCGTCGTCGAGCAGCTGCTCGCGGGTGAACACCCGCTGCGGCTGCGCGGCCATCTTGGCGAGCAGCCGGAACTCCGCCGGGGTGAGGCCGACGAGCTCGTCGTGGATGCGCACCTCGTGCCGGATCGGGTCCACGGTCAGGTCGCCGACCCTGAGCACCGTCGCGTTCGTCTCGCGCGCCCGCCCGGTGCGCCGCAGGATCGTGCGGACCCGCGCGACCATCTGCCGCGGCCGGAACGGCTTGGTGATGTAGTCGTCCGCGCCGAGGTCGAAGCCGAGCAGCACGTCGTCCTCGGTGGACCGCGCCGTCAGCAGCACGACCGGCACGTCCGACTCGGCGCGCAGTGCGCGCAACACGTCGATGCCGTCCACCAGCGGCATCATCACGTCCAGGACCAGCAGGTCGGGGTTGCGGCGCCGCGTCTCGTCGATGGCCGCCCGCCCGTCGTGGACGACCACCACGGAGTGCCCGTCGTGCTCGAGGTACCGGCGGACGAGCTCGGCCTGGTGGACGTTGTCCTCCGCGACGAGGATGTGGGCGCACACGGGTCGCAGTATGCAGGCCTTCACGGCAGCCAAGCGGAACGCACACAGGTTCTTCATCAGTTGCCGAGAGCGTTGCGGTCATGAAGGTGCACCTGGTGCTGGTCTCCGTGGCCCTGACCGCACTCCTGCTCACGGCGACCGAGCTGGCAGGCGAAACGTCCCCCGCGGCCGCCCCGTCGACTCCTGCGCCCGGTGTTCCTTCCGTGCTCGTCCCGTCTTCCGCGCCGGTTGCGCCGTCTTCGCGGGTTTACGCGTCCGGTTCCGACCTGCCGGACGGCCCCGGCTTCCCGTCGTCGGGCGCGGGCACGTTCCACGTCGTCGCGGGCGAGGGCCCGGTCGTGGGCACCGGCCCGCTGCGCACCTACGCCGTCGAGGTCGAGGACGGCATCACCGTGGACGAGCAGGCCTTCGCGGCGTTCGTGGACGCCACCCTCGCCGACCCGCGCGGCTGGACCGCGCGCGGCGCCCGTGCGGTGCGGCGGGTCTCCGGTCCCGCGTCGGTCCGCATCCGGCTCGCGTCCCAGCAGACCGCCCGTGCCGTGTGCGGGTTCGAGATCCCGGTCGACGTCTCGTGCAACGACGGCGGCTTCGTCACGCTGAACGGCGCCCGCTGGTTCCGCGGCGCCGTGGCGTTCCTGCCGGACCTCACCTCGTACCGCCGCTACATGGTCAACCACGAGGTGGGACACGCGTTCGGGCAGGGGCACCAGCCGTGCGGCGTGGCGGGCGGACCGGCGCCGGTGATGATGCAGCAGACGTTCGGGGTGGCCAACGACGAGATCGTCCGGATCACCGGCGGCGTGCCGCAGGGCGCGTTCATCCCGCGGGACGGCAAGGTCTGCACGCCGAACGGATGGCCGTTCCCATGATCGCCCGGCTCACCCGTGGTTGATGCCGGCCTCCATAACCTGAGCGGATGGACGTCGACACACGGCTGCTGCGGTACTTCGCCGCCATCGCCGAGGAGGGCAACCTCACGCGCGCCGCGCACCGGCTGTTCGTGTCGCAACCGTCGCTGACCAAGCAGCTCAAGCACCTCGAGTCGCAGCTGGGCGTGCAGCTGTTCACCCGGTCCAGCACCGGCATGACGCTGACCGGCGCCGGCCGCGCTCTCGCCGCGCGGGTACCGCCGGTGCTCGCGGGCTGGGACGCCGCCGTCGGCGAGACCCGCGGTGCCGCCAGGGTGCTCCGGGTCGGGTTCCTCGCCAGCGCCGCGAACGACGTCACGCACCGCATCGTCAGCGCGTTCGGCCGGACGAGGCCGGGCTGGCGGGTCGACCTGGAGCAGGCGCCGTGGTCGGACCCGACGGCGGGCCTGGCCGGCGCGCAGGTGCCCGTCGCGTTGCTGCGCCTGCCCTTCCTCGGCGAGGACGCGTTCAAGGTGCAGGCGTTGTTCAGCGAACGCCGGTGCGTGGCACTGCCTTCCACGCACCCGCTGGCCGGGCGCGCCGAGATCGCGTTCCCCGAGCTGTGGGACGAGCCCGTCGTCGTCGCCCCCGCCCTGAAGGGGACCTGGCGCGAGCACTGGCTCGCTCTGTCCGAAAGGGACGGTCGTGAGGTCCGCGTCGGCGCAGTGGTGCAGACGCCCGGCGAGTTCCTGAACGCGGTTGCCGGCGGTCACGGCGTCGCGCTGGTCCCGGCCTCCACGGCGCACCACTTCGCCCGGCCGGACGTGGCCTGCGTCCCGGTGACGGGCGTGAGCCCGAGCGAGGTGGCCGTGGCGTGGCTGCCGGACGCGGGCGAGGCCGTCGCCGACTTCGTGCGCTGCTGCGTCGAGGTCACGCGCTCGCGGCGCACCGGCTGCGGCACTCGCTGGGACTGAACCCGTGCACGCGCTTGAAGGCCGCGCTGAACCCGAACGCGTCCGCGTACCCGACCCGCCGCGCCACCGAGGCCACCGTCTCCGGCGACTCGGCCAGCAGATCGGCCGCCAGGTCCATCCGCCACTCCGTCAGGTAGGTCAGCGGCGGCGTGCCGACGAGCCGGCAGAACCGCCCGGCGAGCGTCGTCCGCGCCACCCCGGCCTCCTTGGCCAGCAACGCCAGCGTCCACGCCCGCGCCGGGTCGTCGTGCATGGCCCGCAACACCGGCCCGACCACCTCGTCGCCCAGCGCGGCGAGCCACCCCGCGTCGTGCTCGCGGTCGAACCACTCCCGCAGCGCGCACACCATGATCCAGTCCAGCAACCGGTCGGCGACGACGCTGCCCTCGTCGGTCCCGAGGGTCCCGTAGAACTCGGCGCACCCGTCGGTCCCCGGCGCCACCAGCGCCTCCGGCAACACCCCGGTCAACCGCCGCGCCACCGCCCCCATGACGTCGTAGGTCCCGCTGAGCACCGACGCGGTCCCCGTGACGGCGACGGAGTCCTGCACCACCAGCACGTCCCCGGGCCCCGCGGTCTGGCCCGGCGCAGTGACCTCACCGGCCACCACCGCGTACAACGTGAGCCCGGACCGCACCCGCGACCCGGCCATCTCCACCCGACGCACGCCGGCGCCATCCGCGCGCACCCCGCGCAGCAGTTCGTCGAACGGCTCCATGCCCTCCAACATACGTCCGGGACGATCGGACAGCAGGCCTGAACTCTCACCCATGTGCGCACCGGTGGCGATGCGGTGCAGTGGACGCATGACACAAGAGATCCTCGTCCTGGGCGCGACCGGCAAGACGGGCCGGAGGGTGGTCGAAGCCCTGCGCGCCAGGCGAGTGAGCGTCCGAGCCGCCTCCCGTTCCAGCGAGGTGCGCTTCGACTGGTCCGACGAGCAGACCTGGAAACCCGCCCTGTCCGGCGCCGGCGCCGCCTACGTCATCGCCCCGGACGACCCGGCCGCCGCCGCGCCGTTCGTGGCAGCAGCCGAGGAGGCGGGAGTCCGCCTGGTCCTGCTCTCCGGCCGCTCCCTGGACCAGATCCGGCCGGACGTCTTCGCGGGAATGCACGCCGCCGAAGCCGCCGTCCGCGCCTCCACCGTCCCGTGGACCATCCTGCGGGCCAACAACTTCGCGCAGAACTTCTCCGAGGAGCTCTGGCTGCACGGCATCCGTTCAGGCCGGCTGGCCCTGCCCGTGGACGACACCCCGGAACCGTTCGTGGACGTGCACGACATCGCCGAGGCAGCGGCCCTGGTCCTGACCACCGAGGGCCACGAGGGCAAGACCTACACCCTCACCGGCGAACCCATCACGTTCGCCACAGCGGTGGCCAAGATCGCGCAGGCCCTGAACCGCCAGGTGGAACTGGAGACACTGACCCCGGCCGAGTACCACGAGGCCTTGGTCGCCGACGGCCTGCCGCCCGAAGTCGCCACCGAGCTCAACGGCATGTACGAGGCCATGCGCCAGGGCCTGCTGGCCACCCCGACCGACGACGTCACCCGCCTGCTGGGCCGCCCGCCCATCGCCTTCTCGGAGTATGTCGCCGGCGCCCTAGACGCCTGGCGCTGACCTCCGAGGCACCAGCAGGTGCACGGCAAAGCCACAGGCCGTGGCAAGGACAGCCTGGTAGACGACCGACAGCTGGTACCCGCCGCCGATCAGGTAGACGGCGTCCAGCCCGGTCGTCCACCACCCGGCCAGCTCGCCGAGCCCGACCACGTGCCACCCGAAGAACCCGGCACACCACCCGGCGACGACGAAGGCCGCCCGCCCACCCCGTTGGGTGAACAGCCACGTCGACACCCCGGCCACGGCGTTGAACGCCAGCGCGATCCCGGTCAACGTCGCATCGGCTCTCCACAGGAGGCTGGTCAGCGTCTGCACGACCAACACCCCGACGACGATCAAGATGCCCAACCGGATCTTGTCCACATCGCAGGTTAAACCAGCCAACTCGTTCAAACACCTGTGCTAACAGATGCTCCAGCCGGACCGAAATGAGTCGCGATGAAGCGATCGGAGTGGCCGAGTCAAGAGGTCCGTGCCGGATCCTGCCTTGCGAGAAGCTATCCCAGGGTTTGAGCGATGGCCGATGAGATCACTCCGCGTGCAGGCAACATGTCGGGTTTGATCTCTGCTGGCGCGTGCCGTCCTTCGCCGGAATCCCAAGTAGATGATGTTGTGTCATGAACTACGTCGCGCTTTAGAGAACACTCTGTCGGAGTGCCGAAGTCAGTTCTCGTCACTCACCGTTATCTAGATGGTGAGAGTTGACCGTCTCTCACCGTCTCAGCTGGCGCTCCTGTCACGCCGAAGGTGTGGATTTGACTGATGTCTGTAAGCCAGGTGGTAACAGTTACATCCGGCTGGCGATATGCGATCTGCCATGTGGCAAGATGGAACCCCACATTGGGAGGGCGTCATGAGTCAGAGGGACACCCCGATCGTCCATCAGCGACGGCTGCGCAGCGAACTGCGCAAGCTGCGTGAGGCCGTTCAGTTCACCCAGAAGCAGGTAGCGGAGCAATTGGAGTGGTCCGTCTCGAAGATAATTCGAATCGAGAATGGAACTTCCAAAGTGGGGGTGACTGATCTTAAAGCGCTTCTTCATCTGTACGGGGTCACCAGTGAGGATGAGATCGACCCTCTGCTGGATGAAGCGCGAGCTAGTCGCAAGAGTGTGTGGTGGACTCCTTATCGTTCGCAAATCGACCCCCAGTTATACGTTTTCATCGGATACGAGGCCTCTGCTGTTCGAATACTTCAGTATCAGGCTTTGGCGATGCCGGGTCTGATGCAGACCAAGGATTACATCCGCGCGCTCGGATCTGGGGTAGGTGAGGATCAGGCTGCGATCGACCGTGGCGTGGAAATCCGTTCGAAACGCCAGAGCATTGTGGCGCCAGGTGGGCCTGAGCTGCACTTCATCATCGACGAGGCTGTGCTCCTTCGGTACGTGGGCGATCCCGAGATCATGATCGAGCAATGGGAAGCGATCCTGGAGAAGGCGAAGCTTCCGAATGTGACTGTGAGAGTGCTTCCACTGAGACCGCCCGCGGCCAAGGCTCATCGCGGTATGCGCGGCTCCTTCTCGCTCCTAGAACTCCCTGGTGATGACGGTAGTGTCTTGGTCTTGGAAGAGCCGCTTCGCGACGTCATGATCCGCGATGACAAGGAGGACATCGAGGGGTACAAGAAGGCATTCGAGGTTTTGCAGGAGCTTGCGATGAGTGAGGAAAAATCGATCGAGCGAATCCGGGGACTGATTGCGGAAGCCCGAACTCGCGACTAGTTGTTACTACTTCCGTGTGCGTGCTGGGCTGATTCGGTGCCTCTGGGCGCCGCTCAACCGGGCAATCGTCTGGTCTGAACGGTTCGGTTGCGAGTCGATGTTCTGCGGGTTTCTGTTGTTCGCGTACTCGATCGGCGGTGCAGCTTCCCGTTCTGTCGGGCTAACTTCACGAGAGACGCTGCTGGGTGAGCGTTTGTGGGTTAGGGGGTACTCGTGAACCGGACAGAGAACAGGACAGGACGAGCTCGCGTAGTCCAGGTCGACGGGGACGGATGTACATGGGTGAAGAGTTCCGCGAGCGGGCCGGTGACCACAAGTCAATCGTGCGTGGAATTCACGTTGAAGAGAGACGGTGACGTGCTGGTGAGGACATCGCGTGATCGTGAGGGGGGACGTCTGCTCTTCAGCGGGGCGTCTTGGGCGATGTTCCTCACTGACGTCAAGGGGCTGTGACGAGTGACAGGCAAGTGACAGCTGATGCGTCCACCCGACCTTTCCGGTGAAGTGCACAACCAGGTCGAATCCTCTTCGGTGGGGTCCGTCGTCCAGGTGGGAACGGTCCTCGGGTCGCTCACCATGCACCTGGAGGGAGTTGCGGCCCCGCATCTTGCGCGGCAGTTGCCCGCACCTCCTCGCGTTCTCGTTGGCCGTGATCCGGAGCTGGGGCTTCTCACTGCGGCCATCGAGCGGATGAGGGCTCGTGACGAGGTTCCGGTTCTCGTTGTCGAGGGTGCCGCGGGAATGGGCAAGTCCAGCCTGGTGCTGAGGTGGGCGCACGATCACGCGGACGTGTTCCAGGACGGACAGTTGTTCGCGGATCTGGGCGGAGACGGCGGCGCGTCGATCCTGGCAGTGCTGCAAGGCTTTCTCCGCGCGCTTGGCGTGGAACCAGCCGGTCTTCCCCAGGAGGTGGGACTGGCCGCCGCGGCCTACCGCGGTGTGCTGGCGCAACGCTCCGTGCTCATCTTGCTCGAGAACGTCGTCAGTGCCGAACAAATACAACCGTTCGTACCTGGAACCGCGGCCAGCACCCTCGTGGTCACGAGCCGTGTCCGGTTGACCGGGCCTGACATGAACGGTGTGGCGACGATCCACCTCGGTGAGCTGGCTGACGCGGAAGCAGCTCGTTTGCTGCGGGCGTACCTCGGCGAGGACGCGCGGGGACAGGTCGTCGAGGCGCTCGTCGCCCGCTGTGCGGGTCTGCCGCTCGCGCTCGCCATCGTGGCTGCGCGTGCTGCCGAGGAGCAGGACCTGCCCAGCCTGGTCGCCGAGTTCGACGATGCCGAGGACGAACTCGAAGTCTTCGACTCCGCTGACGGCGGGAATCGGCTGCGCGCGGTGTTCACGTGGGCGTACACGTCGTTGCCGGAAGAGGACGCACGTGTCCTGCGTGTTCTCGGCAGCTCGTTCGCAAGCGAGCTGACAGTCGCGTCCGCCGCGAGCACCTTGGCCTTGCGCGGCGGGACGACCAGTCGGCGTCTGCGCCGGCTGGCGTCGAGGAACCTCCTCACCCAGCGCGGCCAGTTCAGGTTCCAGGTACACCCGCTGGTTCGTGCCTACGCACGGCAGATGTCCATGGCCACAGATGAACCGGGGGATGTCTTGAGCGCGATGTGCCGGCTGGTCGACTTCTACACCCACACTGCCTGTGCGGCCGACCGCCTGCTCTACCCGAACCGGGCTTCTGTTCCGCTGTCCCCTCCTGCTGAGGGAAGTGAACCTCTCGCATTCGACAGCGAGGACGACGCCGTCCGGTGGCTCGCCGAGGAGTACCGGGAGCTTCGGACCGTCTTGGACGAGGCGGTGCGGGGCTACTGGTACGCGCAGGCGTGGCATCTGGCGCGCGCCCTGGACACCTTCCACTACCGCAGCGGGCGCCTTGCCGAGAACATCGAGACCTCCCGCGTGGGGGTGATCGCGGCCAGTGCGCTCGACGACTCCACGCTGACCGCCATCGCCCTGCGGCAGCTCGGCCGCGCGTACACGAGGGCAGGCGACTTCGACGAAGCTTCCCAATGTCTGCACCGGGCGCGGGCGTCGATCGCCGAACTGGGCAGCGATGCCGAACTCGGCCACGTGCATCACGACCTCGCGAGGCTCGCTGCGCGATCCGGCGACCACGAAACCGCACTTCAGCACGCCTCGGAGGCACTGAGCCGCTACCGAGCAGCGCACAACACCGTCGGCGAGTCACATGCGATGAACGCACTGGGCAGGGCACAAAGTGAGCTCGGTGACTACGAGGCCGCTATTCCCAGCTGCACCGAGGCTCTCGCCCTCAGCGAGAAGTCGGGAAACCGGAGCGGCCGGGTGGTCGCGCTCGACAACCTCGGTGTGCTGCGGCTGCGGACCGGCGCGTTCGACCAGGCGATCGCGCTCCTCTCGGAGTCGGCCCGGCTGGCTGCCGAGCAGGGAAACCACTTCTTCGAAGCAGAGGTCACCGAACGTCTCGGCCTCGCTCTCGTCTCCCGGGGAGATGAGAGCGGGGCCGAGACGCTCAGGCGGGCACGCGACCTGTTCCTGAGCCAGCACCGGACCGCTGAAGCCTCGAGGTGCCAGGCAGTGCTCGGCACCTAGGCGGCTGCGGCGTCGGCGGCCAGTACCTCCTGCACCGCGCGCTTCCAGTTCCTGTCACCGATCCGGCCCAGGAGACCGGCGGCGAACGACCACGGGCGGCCGTTGCGCGCCACCCTCAACCGCAGCACGGGATCGGGGCAGACCCTTTCCAGAGCCTTGATGTCGTAGACGCCGAACCTGTGGCGCTTCCGGTCGCACGCGAAGGAAAGCCAGTCGCACTCGGCCATCAGTCTCGGCAGGTTCAGCTTGTCGAAGATGGCCCGCGCGGCTCCGATCTCGACCTGCGCGTCCGAACCGGGGACTGACATCCAGATCACCGCGCGGAGCAGGTGCCCCTTGCCGAGCAACTCGGTGAACGCGTCCGTGTGTTCGACGCGCGACCTGAGGTCCAGCAACGTCTCGTCGAGCAGTCGGGTCGCCGCAGAGGCTCCGTGTCGAGCGAAGGCGACTGCGGACTGCAGGAGCCTCGCCTCGTCGTGCCAGTGGAACTTGTGGTCCGAGAAGCCCTTCACCGCCTCGGCGCTGAGACGAGCCGCTTCGGCCAGTGACCGCTTGTTGTCGTCGTAGCGGTACTCAGCGAAGGCGACCTCGGCCATGGCGAGAGCTGCCAGGTGCTTGTCCTCGGGGTGGGCCTGGGCCTGGAAGTGGTCCATCGCAGCTGTCGCGTAGCCACGCGCCGTGCTCACCTCCCCCTCGCGCACCTTTCCGCAACTGAGCTCGGCGAGACGGATGTGGATGAAAGCCAGGCAACGTTTGGCCCGCGCGACGAAGGCGGCGTCGTTGACGGCGCGGGCCAGCGCGTACGCCTTCTCGGCTTCTCTTTGCGCGAAAGGGAGATCGTGTGCGTAGCACAGCAGGAACGAGCGGTTCAGCAGGTAGATGCACTTCTCGATGCTGGTCTCGTCGTCGAGGTCGACCTGCTCGACCGTGTGCAGGCAGATGTCGGTGATCTGCTGCAGGAGCACGAGGTCGCCTGCGGAGAGTGCGGCCTGCCTGACTTTCTTGAAGACCGTGAGCAGGTCGCGCGAGTGCACCACGCCCTTCTTGAGGGCGCGCTTGACCCATGCCTTGCCGAGGTCGAGCGTCTGCAGGAGTGAGGGGTCGGCTTGCTTGAGCGAGTTCGTAAGACTGTCCCAGGGCTGAGTCGGGGCTTCCGTCTTGTGCTCGGCCGACGGCCGCCCGTGTGTCACCCGCTCCGAGTGGTCATACACGTTGCGCACTCGCTTCACGATCGTGTCGATGCCTTCACCGGTGACGTGGTTGAAGGGCGTGTTCTGCAACCCGCGGAGGATCATGGGGCTGTCCTCGGCGGTGACGCCGGGAGGGAGCACGGGGATTACCGGGCAGCCGTCGCCCATGCCGTGCTCGTACAGCTTCTGGATCAGCAGGCGTATCTCCCACTGCCCGCCGTGGTGTTCCCGCGGCGGCGCGTCCTCGTCGATGTTGAACAGCTCGGCGAACTCGGGGGTGACCACGCAGATCACCACGAGGTTCTCGATATTGTTCGCCATCCACTGAGCGAGGCTCGCTCTGTTGGAGGTCTTGAGGACTCTGTCCATGGCGACTCTGAGCCCCTGCCGCCTGAGCTCGAGGTCGAGGACCGGTACGACCACCCTGCTGAGGTCGCTGCGGACCCACAAGAGGAAGACTTCGCGTTTTCGCGGCACCGTGCCCTCCACAGTGAGCCAGGTGCGTTTTGACACCTGGCAGATTCAAGGTCGCAAAGCCTAGCAGTCAGTCCAAGGCGGTCGGCCGTAGGTCGGGCGCGAGTGGAAGGGCGACACAGGTCGTTTCGATACAAAGAAAAACCACCTCGACACCGTTTGGTGTCAGAGGTGGTTCTGAGGCGCCCCTGGCAGGATTCGAACCTGCGACCTCGGGATTAGAAGTCCCTCGCTCTCTCCACTGAGCTACAGAGGCTGGAGGGGTGCGGAGGCGGCCACGAATCGTGGCCACCGGTGCCCCCACCGGACACATCGTCCGGAGTCGATCGACCGTTTCCGCCCTACGTCCAAATGGGTAACGAAAACGGTCTAAACGTGACGGGGATCACTTTCGCGGGGCTGTTGAGGCTCTCTCCACGAGGGAAACGTCCAGTCTCGTCGGCCTCGGCGGTCTGCCTCCGGCCAGTAATTTCAGCGCCAGCTCGCCGGCTCGGCGGCCCTTGTCGGCCAGGGGTTGACGCACCGTAGTCAACGGCGGGTCGCTGTAAGCCGCTTCGGGGACGTCGTCGAAGCCGACGACGGACACGTCGCCCGGCACCGCGAGGGTCAGGTCGCGGACCGCTCTGAGGGCGCCGAAGGCCAGTTGGTCCGACGTGCACAGCAGTGCGCTCGGGCGGGGCGTGCGGGTGAGCAACCACCGCGCGCCTTCACGTCCGAGTTCGCGATCACTGCCGCGGGCCTCCCACACCGGAACATTGTCCGGTTCCACCCCGGCTTTTGCCAAAGTGTCCAGGTAGCCGCCCAGGCGATCGCGGCTCACGCGGAACGGCACGGCCGAACGGCGGGCCGGGGTCACCGGGCCCGATGCTCCGTCCGGGTGCAGGGCGAAGGACAGGATTCCGAAGCGGGTGTGGCCCAGTTCCAGCAGGTGGGTCGCGGCGGCGCACGTGCCGGCGTAGTCCTGCACCTCCACGCGTGCCGAGCCGGGCAGGACCGGCTGGTCGATCACCACCAGCGGCAGTCCGCGGGCGGCGACGGCGGCCAGGGCCGGGGCCGTGTCGGGCAGGGAGTAGGCCACCATCACGTCCGCCTGCGCGCGCGTCACGATCGACGGGCGCGGGCCGCCGGTCGCGTCGCCCGGCATCAGGACCAGGCTGTGGTCGTGGCCGTCGACGGTCGAGGCGAGGCCGTCGAGCACGATCGACAGGGCCGGGTCCGAGAACGCGCCGGACAGGCCCTGCGGCAGCATGAAGCCCACCGCCGCGGACGAGCGGGTCGCGAGCGAGCGGGCGACCGGGTCGGGGCCCGCGTAGCCGAGCGACCGCGCCGTCTCGAGGATGCGTTCGCGCAGTGACGACGAGAGCTGGTCGGGCCGGTTGTACGCGTTCGACACCGTTGCCCTGGAGACCCCGACCGCGGCGGCGACGGTGTCCAGCGTCGGCCTGCGTCGGCGATCGGAGTCCACGGTCAGCATCGTATTCGAGAGGTCCGACAGAACCGGCTGGCGCGGCTGAAGCGCTTCAGCCATGCTGGAGGTCATGTCCCCACGCCTGGCCACGTTCTTGGTCTTCCTCCTGAACGGCGGGGTGTTCGGCACCTGGGCCGCCCGCGTGCCCGCGCTCGCCGAGCAGATCGGCGCGGAGGTGGGCAGCCTCGGCCTGGCGTTGCTCGGGGCCAGTGCGGGACTGGCGTTCACGGCGCCGCTGGCGGCACGGGTCTGCGCCCTCCACGGGTCGCGCGGCGTGCTGATCGGGAGCAGCGTCCTGAGTCCGTTGCTGCTGCCCGTGCTCGCGCTCTCACAGTCGCCGCTGCAGTTCGGCCTGACGCTGGTCGCGCTGGGGGCGAGCATCGCGTCGATGGACGTGTCGATGAACATGGCCGCTGTCGTCGTCGTGCGTGATCTGCGACGTCCGTTGATGCCGCAGTTCCACGCGGGCTTCAGCGTCGGCGGTCTCATCGGGTCGTTGGGCAGCGCCGCCGCCGCACAAGCGCACTGGACGCCGATGCGCCACTTCCTCCTCGCGGCGTTGGTCGGCGTTCTCGTAGTGGCGGTTATCGCGAAGAAGATCCCCGGAGGAGTGGGGGAGCGTCATAGGGAAGAAGCCACCGAACGGTCGAGCGTGCTCAAGAGCCCGGTTCTCTGGCTGTTGGCGTGCGTCGCGCTGTGCAGTGCCATCGCGGAAGGAGCGGCGGCGGACTGGTCGGCGTTGTTCATGGTGCGTGAGCGGGGTATGAGCGACGCGGCCGGCGCGTACACCTATGCGGCCTTCTCGGTGGCGATGGCACTCGCACGCTGGTTCGGCGAACCGGTCCAGCGCAGGCTCGGCCCGCACCGCCTCCTCGCCGCCGGCGGCGCCACCGCCGCGACGGGCCTGGCGCTCGCCGTCCTGGTTCCGGTGCCCGCCGCGGGCTACCTGGGCTTCGGCCTGGCCGGTCTGGGGCTCGCGTACTCGTTCCCGGTGGTCATGGACCTCGCCAGTGAGACCGGGAAACGCGCCGACGGCAGCGGTGGGGAACGAGAACTGGGCCTCGTGACGACCGTCGCCTACACCGGGTTCCTCGCGGGCCCACCGATCGTGGGCGGGCTCGCGCACGTCAGTTCTCTCGTGCTGTCGATCGGGTTCGTGGCGCTGGTCACCGTGCTGATCATCCCGGCGACGTGGCTGGCGAGGCGCGCGACTAGGCGGCCGGCATCCGTTTGAGGGCTTCCTGGCCGATCGGTTCCAGCGCGTCACGCGCCTTCGCTTCCGAGACGCCGCCGCCCATGCCGATGGCGACCATCAGCGACTCGTTGCGCGTCACGGCGATAGTGGCCGTGCACACCATCTCGGTCTCCTGCTTGCCGCAGCTGAGCCACGTGGCGTGCTTGCCGGTCTGGACCTCCTGGCCCTTGCTCTGGATGCGCTTCGACTCGTCGAACGACCGGTACGGGACCGCGACCAGCACGAACGCGTTCTCCTTGAGCGTGAAGAGGCACGAGTTCGGCATCTCGACGCGCGGCGCGGGGACGAACTGCAGCGTCCCGATCGGCTTGAGGTCCTTCTCCGTCACGAGCTTGCAGGGGTCGACGCCGACGGTCTTGCGCGGCGTCTCGATCGCCAGCGGAGGAGGCGGTGCGGCGATGGGTTCGCCCTGGATGCGGTAGCTGCAACCGCTCAACGCGAGGACGACGATCAGCAGGGGGAGAGAACGTCTCACACGATGCAACCCTAGAGGGTCGTAGGCTCCAGGACGTGCCAATCGAACGCTCCACCAGAACGGGTTTGGTGCCCCTCGTCGTCATCGGCTTCGCTGTGGCGGCTCTCGTCGCCGTGGCGTTCAGCGCGCTTTCCGGCAACCCTCCGGCAGGACTGCTGGTCGTGCGCGTGCTGACCGAGACAGGCGCGGTGGTGACCATCGGCTCGTTGCTGCTGGCCGCGTTCCTCGTGCCACCGCAGAAGACCGGCACCCTCGCGGCCGACGGGTACGCCGCGATGCGCACCGCCGGGTGGTTCGCGCTGGTGTGGCTCGTCGGCGCCGTGCTGTCTGTGCCCTTCACCACAGCGGCCGCGATCGACCGGCCGGTGAGCTCGTTCAGCCTCAGCCAGATGATCGCGACGGCGATGCTGCTCGAGCAGTCGAAGGCGTGGATGCTGACGGCGATCCTCGTGGCGTTGCTCGCCGTGGCGTGCCGTCTGGTGCTGTCGTGGGGGTGGACGACCGTCCTGCTGTTCCTCGCGATCTTCGCGCTCATCCCGGTCGCCGTCACGGGCCACTCGTCGTCCGGTGGCTCGCACGACATGGCGACGAACAGCCTGCTGTTCCACCTCGTCGCCGCGGTCCTGTGGGTGGGCGGCCTGATCGCGCTGCTCGCGCACGGCCGGCGTGGCGGCGCGCACCTCCCCCTCGCGACCACGAGGTTCTCGAGGCTCGCGCTGGTCTGCTGGATCGTCATGGCCGTCTCGGGCGTGGTCAACGCGCTGGTGCGGATCACCCCCGCCGACCTGCTCACCTCGACCTACGGCCTGCTGACGCTCGGCAAGCTGGCCTGCCTGCTGCTGCTCGGCGTCTTCGGCTACTTCCAGCGCGAACGCGGCGTGAAGGGCGTGGTGGACGGCAAGCCGCACGCGTTGCTCAAGCTCGCGGGCGTCGAGGTGCTGCTGATGATGTTCACCATCGGACTGGCCGTGGCGCTGGCCCGCACGCCCCCGCCCGGCGGAAGCCTCGACCTGCCCAGCCGCGTGGAGATCGCCATCGGCTACGACCTCGACGGGCCGCCGACCCTCGCGAACATCCTGTTCGACTGGCGGTTCGACCTCATCTTCGGCACGGCGGCGCTGGCGCTCGCGCTGTTCTACGTGCTCGGTGTGCGCAGGCTGACCCAGCGCGGCGACAAGTGGCCGGTCGGCCGCACCGCCGCGTGGCTGTGCGGCTGCTTCACCTTGCTGTTCGCGACTTCCTCCGGCTTGGGCCGCTACTCGCCGGCGATGTTCAGCGTCCACATGGAAGCGCACATGGTGCTCTCGATGCTGACGCCGATCCTGTTCGTCCTGGGCGGACCGGTCACGCTGGCGTTGCGCGCGCTACCGGTCAACAAGGAGGTGCCGGGGCCGCGGGAGTGGGTGCTGGCGTTCGTGCACTCACCGGTCGCGCGGCTGCTGACGAACCCGTTCGTGGCGCTGGGCCTGTTCGTCGGGTCGTTCTACGCCCTGTACTTCTCGGGGCTGTTCGAGTCCGCGCTGCCGTTCCACTGGGCGCACCTCGCGATGAACGCCCACTTCATCCTCGCCGGCTACGTCTTCTACTGGCCGGTGATCGGCGTGGACCCGTCGCCGAACAAGCTGCCGCCGCTCGGCCGCCTCGGGCTGCTGTTCGCGTCGATCCCGTTCCACGCGTTCTTCGGCGTCATCCTGATGAGCTCCACGAACGTCATCGGCGAGCAGTTCTACCGCGGCCTGTCGCTGCCGTGGGTGCAGAACCTGCTGGAGGACCAGCGGCTCGGCGGCGGCATCGCCTGGGCGGCGGGGGAGATCCCGCTGCTGGTGGTCATGGTCGCCCTGCTCGCGCAGTGGGCGCGGCAGGACTCCCGTGACGCGAAGCGGATCGACCGCAAGGCCGACGCCGATGGGGACGCCGACCTCGAGGCCTACAACGCGATGCTGAAGAAGATGGCCGGGAAGGACTAGAGCGACAGCGGGCGGCGGAAGCCGCGGACCGCGAAGAACGCGCCGACCGCCGCGATCACGCCGCTCGTGACCAGCGCTCCCGCCACACCGGTGACCGGGTGGGCGAGCGCCAGGCTGCGGGCGGCGTCGACGGCGTAGGTCAGCGGGTTGACCTTCGCGATCGCCTGCAGCCAGCCCGGCAGGCCGTTGATCGGCACGAACGCGCTGGACGCGAACATCAGCGGGAACATCGCCAGGAAGCCGACGGTCTGCATCAGCTCCGCCTTGCGCACCCAGGCGGCGATCGCGATGAACACCCAGCTCAGCGCCCAGCCGACGACCAGCGCGAGACCGAGCGCGGCCAGCGTGCCGAGCACGCCGCCGTCGGGCCGGAACCCGAACACCAGCACCCCGAACGCGATCATCAGCACCAGTTGGAAGCCGGTGCGGACGGCGTCGGAGAGGTTGCGTGCCAGCAGAACCGTGCTGGGGCGGATGGGCAGCGAACGGAACCGTGCGAGCACACCGTTCGACATGTCCTGCACGAGTCCGATACCGGACGCGAGAGAGGACTGCATCGCGGTGTTCACGAGGATCGCGGGCAGTAGGAAGTTGATGTAACTCATGCCCGGCGGGAAGTTCGCCGTCGACGTGATGCTGCCGAAGATCTGGCTGAACAACGTCAGCATGATCAACGGCTGTAGCACGCTGAAGAAGACGAGTGCGGGCGTGCGCAGCAGTGCGCGCAGAGAACGGCCAGTCAGCACGAGGACTTGCGTCGGGTAGCTGCTGCCGTGCCAGGTCAAGGTCGCCATGATTTCCCCCTAGTTCGCGGCGAGAGTGAGGTAGACGTCGTCGAGGGTGGGCTCTTTGAGGCCGATTTCGTGCGCCTCCAGGCCGTTGTCGTCCAACGCGCGCACGACCGTCGCGAGGTCTCGTGACGCGCTGACCGGGGTGGTGAGGGTGAGGCCTTCCGCGACGGGGGAGAGCCCCACACCGCCGATCGCCTTGAGCGCGAGGTCCACTTCGGACGCCGAGTCGAGCGTCACGGTCACCGTGCGCTGGCCGACCTGGGCCTTGAGCTCCGACGACGTGCCGGACGCGACGACCTTGCCGTGGGACAGCACGGTGATCGAGTCGGCGAGCCGGTCGGCCTCGTCGAGGTACTGCGTCGTGAGCAGGACGGTCGTACCGTCCGCGACGAGCTTCTCGACGATCTCCCACATCGCGAGGCGGCTGGCCGGGTCGAGGCCGGTGGTCGGTTCGTCCAGGAACAGCACCTCGGGGTTGCCGACGAGCGACGCGGCCAGGTCGAGCCGGCGCCGCATGCCGCCGGAGTAGGTCTTGGCGTTGCGCCGGGCGGCGCCGGTGAGGTCGAACTGCTCCAGCAGGTCGTCCGCGCGCTGGTGGGCCTGGGTGCGGCCGGCGCCGAGCAGGCGGGCGATCAGCACGAGGTTGTCGTGGCCGCTGAGCTGCTCGTCGACGGCGGCGAACTGGCCGGTCAGGCCGATGCGGCTGCGGACGTCGTGGGCCTGCGCGACGACGTCGAACCCGGCGACCCTCGCGGTGCCGCTCGATGGCGGCAGCATCGTGGTGAGGAGGTTGACCAGCGTCGTCTTGCCGGCGCCGTTGTGGCCGAGCAGGCCCAGGACGGACCCCTTCGCGGCGGTGACGCTGACGCCGTCGAGCGCGGTCACGTCGCCGAACTTCTTGCTCACGTCGTGAGCTTCGATCATGAGCTCAGTCATCTGATCCCCCTGGTTCGAGTGCTCCGTGCAGGAACAGCTCCACGATGTCGGCGGGTTCGGCGGCGGTCTGGCCGAAACCGGGGCCCATGCGGTTCGTGAAGACGGCGCCGAGCAGCATCCGTCCGGCGAGGTCGGGGCTGACGCGCAGATCCGCGTCGCCGAAGAGGCCCGCGACGGCGTCGGACAGCTGCTGCATGCCGATCGGTGGTCCCTTGTGCTTGTGGTGGTCCTCGTCGCGCGGCTGGTAGCCGGACTCGCGCAGCGCGCCGATGACGCCCCACATGCGGTCGAGGTAGCCGCTGAACGTCGCGACTCCCGTGGTGAGCCGTTCCACCAGCGGGACGTCCGACGGGATCGCTTCGAGCCGTGCGACCTCGTCGTCGGAGAGCAGCGCGCGCTGGATGCACGCGTCGAGCAGCTCCGCCTTGTCCTTGAAGACGCGGAAGACCGTGCCCTCCGCGATCCCGGCCGCGGCGGCGATCTGGCTGGTCGTGACGTTCGCGCCGGCCTTGACGACGAGCGGCAGCGCCGCCTGGACGATCGCCTCGCGGCGGTCCTGCGGGCTCATCGCGGGGGCGCGGCGGCGGCGTGGTTCCTCTGACACGTCCGCCACTGTATGAGTGAGTCCTCACTCACGTCAATGAGTGGGCGCTCACTCACTTGTTTCGCTCGAGCGCCGCCCTAGCACGGGGGTCTGACAATTCCGCTGCTCAGGACCCTTCAAGATCGCGACTTGTCCACAACTCGCGAGTTGTCCACAGATCCGAGTCCGCCCCGCTGGCACATCCCGCTCCCGGCCCACTCTGGACCGGCACCCCTCAACCCCGGAGGCGAACCCGATGTCCTGGAATTCCACGGTGGTCACGGTCGTTGGAACCGTGACGAGCGACGTCTCGTACAAGCACGGCGAGGACGGCAGGAGCAACGCGTACTTCCGCATCGGCTCGACCGAGCGCCGGTACAACACGGCGATCGGCGACTGGGAGGACGGCGAGACGCTGTGGCTCAGCGTCTCGTGCTGGCGCAAGCTCGCCGACAGCGTCAAGACCACGCTGTCCAAGGGTGATCCGGTGATCGTCCAGGGCAAGCTGCGCCTGCGGCACTACGAGAAGGACGACGTGAAGAAGATCGCCCTCAACCTGGACGCGCTCCACGTCGGGCTGGATCTGAGCCGCGTGCAGTCACTCGGGGCCGCCCCCGTCGTTGAACCGCGGGCCGGGGAGGAACAGGTGGCGCACACAGCGCCGTTCTGAGTCCGGTGCCGCGCCCGGTTTTGCGCCGTTCGGGCGCAACCTCGCACGGGAAAAGCGGGAACCCCCCGTTCCGGCGGTGCCGCCGGAGAAGATGTGAGCACTGCGAAACCTGAAGGAGGGAAGCTCGTAGGCCGGAGCCGCCGAGGACCGATCGCCGAGAGTCGTTCACGTTCGAACGGAACGAGCAGGTCACCGAGTCGCGTGACGCTCGATCCGGGGGTGGACGCCTGCAAGTCGGCGACCCAGGTCGGAAGCCTCTGAGCACCGCTCTACGATCGCCGCCATGGCCGAGTTCATCTACACCATGAAAAAGGTGCGCAAGGCGCACGGTGACAAGGTCATCCTCGATGACGTCACGATCATGTTCTACCCCGGCGCGAAGATCGGTGTGGTCGGTCCCAACGGCGCCGGCAAGTCGAGCGTGCTCAAGATCATGGCGGGGTTGGACACGCCGAACAACGGCGAGGCGTACCTGTCGCCCGGGTACACCGTGGGCATCCTGCAGCAGGAGCCGCCGCTCAACGAGGAGAAGACCGTCCTCGGCAACGTCCAGGAGGGCCTGGGCGAGATCAAGGTGAAGCTCGACCGCTTCAACGAGATCGCCGAGCTGATGGCGACCGACTACTCCGACGAGCTGATGGAGGAGATGGGCAAGCTCCAGGAGGAGCTCGACCACGCCGACGCGTGGGACCTCGACTCCCAGCTCGAGCAGGCGATGGACGCTCTGCGCTGCCCGCCGCCGGACGCCGACGTCACCAAGCTCTCCGGTGGTGAGCGCCGCCGCGTCGCGCTGTGCAAGCTGCTGCTGAGCAAGCCCGACCTGCTGCTGCTCGACGAGCCCACCAACCACCTGGACGCGGAGAGCGTCCTGTGGCTGGAGCAGCACCTCGCGCAGTACACCGGCGCCGTGCTCGCCGTGACCCACGACCGGTACTTCCTGGACAACCTCGCCGAGTGGATCCTCGAGATCGACCGCGGCCGGACCCACCCGTACGAGGGCAACTACTCCACCTACCTGGAGAAGAAGGCCGAGCGCCTCGCGGTCCAGGGCAAGAAGGACCAGAAGCTGCAGAAGCGCCTCAAGGACGAGCTGGACTGGGTGCGCTCCGGCGCCAAGGCCCGCCAGGCGAAGTCCAAGGCGCGTCTCGACCGCTACGAGGAGATGGCGGCCGAGGCGGAGAAGACCCGCAAGCTCGACTTCGAGGAGATCCAGATCCCGCCGGGCCCGCGTCTGGGCAGCGTCGTGGTCGAGGTCGACAAGCTGAAGAAGGGCTTCGGCGAGCGGGTCCTGATCGACGGGCTGTCGTTCACGTTGCCGCGCAACGGCATCGTCGGCGTCATCGGCCCGAACGGCGTCGGCAAGACGACGCTGTTCAAGACCATCGTCGGTCTCGAGCAGCCGGACGCCGGCGGCGTGAAGGTCGGCGAGACGGTCCTGCTGTCCTACGTCGACCAGAACCGCGGCGGCATCGACCCGAAGAAGAACGTGTGGGAGGTCGTGTCCGGCGGGCTCGACTACATCCACGTCGGCAACGTCGAGATGCCGTCCCGCGCGTACGTCAGCGCGTTCGGCTTCAAGGGCCCGGACCAGCAGAAGCCCGCGGGCGTGCTGTCCGGTGGCGAGCGCAACCGCCTCAACCTCGCGCTCACGCTCAAGCTCGGCGGCAACCTGATCCTGCTGGACGAGCCGACGAACGACCTGGACGTCGAGACCCTGGGCTCGCTGGAGAACGCTCTCGAGCAGTTCCCCGGCTGCGCCGTCGTGATCTCCCACGACCGGTGGTTCCTCGACCGCGTCGCCACGCACATCCTCGCGTGGGAGGGCACGGACGAGGACCCGTCGAAGTGGTACTGGTTCGAGGGCAACTTCGAGGGCTACGAGAAGAACAAGCTCGAGCGCCTGGGTGCCGACGCCGCGCGTCCGCACCGTGTCACGTACCGCAAGCTGACACGGGACTGAGAGGGCAACGGCGACGTCGTGGCGGCACGGGGCGAGGTGCAGGCGAACGTCGAGGTGAGCGCGCTGGTCGCGCCCGCCTGGCGCCTGCGTTGGCGGGCACCGGAGCTCGCTCTGGTGCTCGGCGAGCGCGCATTCGCGCTCGCCACCGCCCGCCGCGACGAAGCCGAGCGCCTGCGCGCGGAGTCGCTGGTGGTC
>NZ_JBHXCW010000054.1:0-38566 GCF_042725365.1 Lentzea sp. NPDC060358
GAGCACCATGAGGTTCTCGTTGTTGCGGCGCATGCGGGTGGCCAGGTGGTCGAGCTTGAACAGGTTCGCGAGCTGGTCCGGGTCCTCCTCGTACTTCTCCAGCTCCTCCATGAGCTTGAGCTGGCGTTCGACGAGGCTCTGGCTGCGCCGCGAGAGGTTCACGAAGATGTTGCGCATGTTGGCGCGCATCTCCGACTGCTCGAGCACCGACTTCACGGCCTGCTGGTGCACCTCGTCGAACGCGCGCGCCACCTGGCCGAACTCCTCGGTCGTGGTGACGGGCACGGGTTCGATCTCGGTGTTGCCGCGGCCGGTCGCGACCATCTCGGGCAGCTTCTCCCACGCCACGTCGAGCGCGGAGCGGCGCAGGGCGTTCAGCGACCGCAGCAGGTAGCGGCCGACGACGAAGCCGACGGTGGCGGCGACGATGAGGCTCGCGAACAGCAGCGCCGCGGCCGCGCCGGCGGCGTCGCTGGTCTCGTCGCGCAGCCGGTCCGCGGTGTCGCGCAGGTCGGTCTGCATGCCGTCGACCACGCTGTTCAGCGACGTCACGACGGCGCCGGAGGCCTTGCTCCAGTCGGCGGACGAGAGCGGGAGCCTGCCCGCGGGCCGGCCGGCCGGCTGGGCGTCCGCGGTGGGGTGCAGCAGCGCGGCGGCCAGCATCTTGCGCTGGGCCTCGATGTCCGGGCCGTTGAACTTGGTCCCGTAGGCCTTGAGCTGGTCCGGGGTGGCGAGCGCCGCGAACTCGCCCGCGATGTAGCTGAGCTTGACGTTGGACTCGACGAGCGAGCGCACCTCGGCCTGGACGAGCTGGCCGCGGCCGAGCCCGGTCAGCACGACGGCCTGCTGGTAGAGGACCTGCTCCTGCACGTGCAGCACGTGGTGCAGGCCCATCGCCGTGCGCAGCAGCGCGGCGTCGCCGAACTCGCTCGCGAGGACCTCGTCCACGTCGAGCAGCGACTCGGTGAGCTCGGTGTAGGCCTTGACCACGGCGGGGGCGTCGTCGGTGCGTTCCCGCAGTGCGGTGAGGTCGCCGATCCGGTCCTGCACGTCGTCGAGGCGGGCGTTCACGACCTCGCTGAGCGAGGTCCTGCCGACCTGGTCCCGCAGCAGCGCGCGGGCCTCGTCGGTGCGCCGCACCTGGTCGAGGAGGTTCTGCCGGTCGGCCCCCTCGGCGATGATCCGCCGTTCCGCCTGCACGCCGCCGATCACGGGGATCAGCGCGGAGCGGACCTGGACCTGCCGCTGCAGCGCCGCGTAGGACTCGGCGCGTTCGATGTGCGACTGGATCTGCACGACGCCGGCGCCCACCGCGATGGTGACCGGAACGATCAACACCGCGGCGAGCTTCACCGGCAGGCGCCAGTTGCGCCAGTTGACGAGCGCGGTGAACATCAGACGAAGAGCTTGGCCGCGTTCAGGAAGAGCCGGTACAGGCCGTAGGCGAGCGGAATGCCCACCCACAGCCACGCACCGATCAGCAACAAGCGCTGGGAGCTCACTTCTTCACCACGCCTTCCGACTCTTCCTGCTTCTCGGTGGTCTCCGCGGCCTCGGCCTCGTTCCACTTGGCGACCGACCCGTCGTCCGCCTGGGAGGACGGCTCGGTGGCCCCCGCGGTTGCCTTCGGCTCGTGGAACTTCGGGTCGACCGGGCGGATCAACTCGTTCGCGACGAAACCGACGACCAGCAGCGAGATCATGATGTAGAACGACGTGGCGTACAAGTCCGGCCCGACGTGGCCCGCCTTCTTGCCCGCGTCCGCGATGGCGTTGACGATCAGCGGCCCGAGGACACCGGCCACCGACCAGGCGGTGAGCAGGCGGCCGTGGATCGCGCCGACCTGGTAGGTGCCGAACAGGTCGCGCAGGTACGCGGGAACGGTCGCGAAGCCCGCGCCGTAGAACGACAGGATCACCATCGCCGCGATGACGAACAGCGGCGTGCTCGTCGAGCCGACCGTCAGCAGCACCAGGTAGAGCAGGGCGCCGACGCCGAGGTAGAGGCGGTAGATGTTCTTGCGGCCCACGACGTCCGAAGTGGACGACCAGACGAACCGGCCCGCCATGTTCGCGGCCGACAGCAGCGCGACGAAACCGGTGGCGGCGGTCGCGGCGACCGGCGTCGACGACTCCTTGAAGAAGTCGACCAGCATCGGCGCGGCCTTCTCCAGGATGCCGATGCCCGCGGTGACGTTGAAGCACAGCACGACCCAGAGCAGCCAGAACTGCGGCGTCTTGATCGCGTTGTTCGCGGAGACGTTGTGGGTGACGGTGGCCTTGTTGGGCTTGTCCCTGAGCAGCGCCTCCTTCTCCGCGGTGAACTCGGGGGAGGGCAGGCGGATCAGCAGCACGCCGAGGCTCATGAACACCGCGTAGGCGAGGCCGTGCACGAGGAACGCCTGGCCGATGCCGGACGTGGTGGAGCCGAACGCCGTCAGCATCGAGGTCGACCACGGCGAGGCGATCAGCGCGCCGCCGCCGAAGCCCATGATCGCGATGCCGGTCGCCATGCCGGGACGGTCCGGGAACCACTTGATCAGCGTCGAGACCGGCGAGATGTAGCCGATGCCGAGGCCGATGCCGCCGACGAGGCCGTAGCCCACGACGACGACCCAGTACTGACCCGCCCACACGCCGACCGCCGAGATCAGCAGACCGGAGCAGAAGGCGATCAGCGACATCAGCATGGCCCAGCGCGGGCCCCTGCGCTCCACGGTCGTACCGAGGACGGCGGCCGAGAGGCCGAGCATCACGATGCCGAGCTGGAACGGCAACGCGGACTGCGTTCCCGTGATGCCGAGCGATTTCTCGAGCGGCGTCTTGAAGACGCTCCAGGCATACGCCTGACCAATGGAGAGATGAATCGCCAGTGCTGCGGGCGGAACGAGCCACCGGTTCCATCCGGGAGGCGCGACTTGGCGTTCGCGCGCTAAGAACCCCACTTTATCCCCAACCGTCACCAAAAACGCGGACCGGCCGATCCTAGGCCAGGTGCACACGTGCGACAACGGCCTGGACCTGTCGATCGCCGTTGCACACGACGCAACTTGTGGTGATCATCGCAGCACAACCCCGGCGACACACCATTTGAGACGAATGGATTTCCCGACCTCAGTCCGGGTTTGGTCCGGTTTGGACCGTTTCCGGACGCGCGCGCACGTTGACTGCACACGTGAGGGCGCTAGAGTGAGCGCCGCACACGAGGGGCAGGGCCACATGACCAAGGCGATCCGGTCGCCTGGCGAAACGCTGCAGGAGTACCGGGAAATCCGGGGTTTCGCGTCGTTCGACGACCCCGAGACTTTGTCGTACGTCGATTCGAACGGCAAACCGAACTTCGAGGCGATTCGGCAGACCGACGAATTCAGGAACCTCCGTCGTCGTCTCACGACGTTCGTCTTCCCGATGACCGCTCTTTTCCTCGCGTCCTACCTCACCTTCGTGCTGCTGTCCGCGTACGCGAAAGACTTCGTCAGCACCAAGGTGATCGGTGTGATCAACCTCGGCATCCTGCTGGGCTTGAGCCAGTTTGTGACTTCGATCATCATCACGCTCGGTTATGCCCGCTACGCAAAGCGACGGCTGGACCCGCAGCGGAAATTGCTCGCCGAGATGACGGGCGTCGAGGAGTAAGGCATGCCCACCACCGGCAACCCGGTGCTGAACCTCAGCGTCTTCGCGGTGTTCGTCCTGATCACCCTGTACATCGTCTACCGCTTCAGCAGCCGCAACGTGACGGCGTCGGACTACTACGCCGCGGGCAGCTCGTTCACCGGCGCCCAGAACGGCGTGGCGCTGTCCGGCGACTTCCTGTCCGCCGCGTCGTTCCTCGGCATCTCCGGCGGCATCGCGGCGCACGGCTACGACGGCTTCCTGTACTCGGTCGGCTGGGTCGTCGCGTGGCTCGTCGGCCTGCTGCTGATCGCGGAGGGCCTGCGCAACACGGGCCGCTTCACCGTCGGCGACGTGCTGGCGTTCCGGATGCGCCAGCGCCCGGTCCGCGCGGCCGCGGCGAACGCGACCCTGGTGATCTCGTTCTTCTACATGATCGCGCAGATGGCGGGCGCCGGCGGCCTGATCGCGTTGCTGCTCAACGTGACCTCGAAGTGGGGCCAGGCGATCCTGATCGCGCTGGTCGGCATGGTCATGGTGCTCTACGTGCTGCTCGGCGGCATGAAGGGCACGACCTGGGTGCAGATCATCAAGGCCGTCCTGCTGCTGCTCTGCGTGACGCTGATGTCGGTCTTCCTGCTGGGCAAGTTCGGCTTCAGCCTGTCCGCGATCATGCAGCAGGCCAGCGAGAACAACGACCTGGGCGCCGCCGTGCTCGACCCCGGCGCCAAGTACGGCTTCAGCGCGATGTCCAAACTGGACTTCGTCTCGCTGGCCCTGTCCCTGGTGCTCGGCATCGCCTCCCTGCCGCACGTGCTGATGCGCTTCTACACGGTGCCGAACGCCTCGGAAGCCCGCCGCTCGGTCGTCTGGGCGACCTGGACGATGGTCATCTTCTACCTGTGCACCCTGGTGATCGGCTTCGGCGCGATGGCCCTGGTCGGCTCCGACGAGATCGCCGCGGCACCGGGCGGCGAGAACTCGGCGGCCCCGCTGCTCGCGTTCCGCATCGGCGGCGCCGTCCTGCTGGGCATCGTCTCGGCGGTGGCGTTCGCCACGATCCTCGCGGTGGTGGCGGGCCTCACACTCGCCGCCTCGGCCTCGTTCGCCCACGACGTGTACGCGAACGTCATCAAGCGCGGCAACGCGGAACCCCGCCGCGAGATCCGGGTGGCCCGCCTCACCGCGGTGGTGGTCGGCATCCTGTCGATCATCGGCGGCATCGCGGCGAACGGCCAGAACGTGGCGTTCCTGGTGTCCCTCGCCCTGGCCCTGGCGGCCTCGGCGAACCTGTCGACGATCCTCTACACGCTCTTCTGGCGCCGCTTCAACACCACGGGCACCCTGTGGAGCATCTACGGCGGCCTGGGCTCGTGCCTGCTGCTCATCATCTTCTCGCCGGTGATGTCGGGGGCGAAGACGTCGATCTTCCCGGACATCGACTTCGCGTGGTTCCCGCTGGGCAACCCGGGCATCGTGTCGATCCCGTTCTCGTTCCTGTGCGGCTTCCTGGCGACGATCTTCACGAAGCCGGACGAGGACAAGGCGGCGCTGGCGGCGGAGATGGAAGTGCGCGCGATCTCGGGCATCGGCGCGAAGGCCTGACGCAGCGGGCACGGCGGGCACGGTGCCCCGACGGAACCAGCCACGCCGGCCCGACGCACCCACCCCGGAACCCCGCCCAGCCAGGCGGAACCCGGGGCTCACTCCGGGATGATCCCCGACTCGTGGGCGATGATCGCCGCCTGGACCCGGTTCTTCACCCCGAGCGCCCGCAGGATCGTGCTCACGTAGACCTTGACCGTCCCCTCCACCACGTGGATCCGGGCAGCGATCTCGGCGTTGGACAGCCCGGCCCCCACCAGCCCGAGCACCTCCCGCTCCCGCACCGTCAGCCCGGCGATCCGCTGCCGCGCCACCGGCCGGGGCCGGGCGAGGGACAACTGGTCGACCACCCGCCGGGCCACCAGCGGCGACAGGTAGGCGCCCCCGGACGCGACAGCCCGCACCCCGGCGAGGATCTCCAGCGGGTCCCCGGTCTTCAGCACGAACCCCGAAGCACCCTCCCCCAGCGCACGGCTGATGTACGAGTCGTCGGCGAAGGTGGTCAGCACCAGGGTGTGCGTCGAGGGGTGGCACTCGCGGATCACCCGAGCCGCGTCCAGCCCGTCCAGCACCGGCATCCGGATGTCGAGCACCGCCACGTCGGGCCGGTGGCGGGCGACCAGGTCGATGACCGCGCTGCCGTTCTCGGCCTCGGCGACCACCTCGATGTCGCCGGCGGTGGCCAGCACCGCTCGCACGCCGAACCGGACCACCGGCTCGTCGTCGGCCAGCACGACCCTGATCACCCGGTCCTCCTGACGAGCCACGTCTTCGACACGAGCCGATCATCCCGGAAGCACAGCCGGTGCAGGTCGTGGCGGGTGGAGTCGAACGGGTTGGCGTGCGTGCTGTAGTAGCGGCACTCGGCGTCCTCCGGTGTGCCGACGCCGAGCGGGTTGTCGACCCTGGTGCGCAGCGGGAGGTCGAGCTCCTCCTCGTCCCGGCCGATCGCCGCCTGCTCGAACTGCTGCGCGGTGAGCACCGACGTCACGGCGTCGAACACCATGTAGCCCGGTACGCCGATGGCGATCCCCGCGCACACGACCGACGTGATCAGCACGGTCCTGCGCGCGCTCTTGCGGATCTCCTCCTCCGTCCTTTCGCGACGGACGTGCGTCGGCGTGGTGCGCGGCAGCGGGCGTTCCGGGAGTTTCGCGCGCACTTCGAAGCCGCCCTCGTCCGTCGGCGCCGCCTCGAACCAGCCGCCGACGAGCGCCACGCGTTCGGCCAGGCCGAGAAGTCCCTTGCCGCTGCCCACGGCGTGCGTGCGGGGTGCGAGGCCGTTGGTGATGCGCAGGTCCAGGTTCGCGGTCAGGGTGACGGTGACGCGCGCGCCGGGGGCGTGCTTGATCACGTTCGTCAACGCCTCGGCGGTCACGCGGTGAACCGTGCGGGCGATGATGCCGTCGATCGCGGTCCGGCGGCCGTTCACGAGCTCGACGCGGAGGCCGCTGCGGGCGACGACCTCCTCCAGGGTGGCGACCGGTTCGTCCTCGTCGGCCCGCAGCACCTGCATGACGTCGGCCAGCCGTTCCGCGGCCGCCGTCACGCTGGCGCGGGCGGTCCTGGCCGCCTCGCGCTGGTGCGCGGTGAGAGTGGGTTCCAGCTCCAAAGCGCCCACCAGCAACGCCGCCCGTGCGAGCTCGTGGCCCACCAGGTCGTGCATCTCCCCCGCGAGCCGCGTCCGTTCCGCGCCGCGGGCGTTGTCGGCGTCGCGCTCCAGCAGCGCCGCGTGCTCCCAGCCGACCTCCTGCAGATCGGCGTAGCGGCGGCGGAACCTGCCGAACGCCCAGGGGATCACGCCGAGCACGCCGACGCCGGACGTGACGGCGAGCGCGGTGTCCGACCCGCCGCGCTCGGTCAGTGCGACGACGACGCCGACGACCTCGGCGATCGTCAGGGCGATCGCGGTCGGCCGCGGGTCCTCCGCGTGCCGGCCCGCGAGGAAGCTGAGCAGTGCCAGTGCGGGAGCGAGCGCGAGCACCTCGAGGTCGAACTCGACGCTGATGAGGTAGCAGACGAGCCAGGCCCCCAGCGCGGTGCCCAGCGCGACCGCGGGACGCTTGCGCACCAACGCGAACGCCGTGACGAAGAGGACCAGGTAGAGCAGGGTCTCCCACACGGCGTCCATCATCGCAGCCGCTGCAGCACCACCGTCGGCGCGTCGTCCTGGCGGGAGGCGCGTGCACGCCTGTCCAGCACCACGGCGATTCCCCACGACACCAACGCTCCCAGCGTCAGTCCGGCCAGCACGTCGTGCACGTGGTGGACGCCCACGATCACGCGCGACGACGCCGCCGCGATCGCGCACACCGCCGCGACCCACCCGCAGGTGCGGTGCAGAGCCCAGATCGCCATCGCGGACGCGCCGGCGATGACGGAGTGGTTGCTGGGGAACGACCAGTCACCCGGTTCCGGGCACGGCGCCAGCGAAGGCGCGGTGCGGCAGGGCCTCTCCTCCTGCACGACGAGCTTCACGACCTCGCTGACCGCGTAGGCCACCACCACACCGGCGCCGGCGAGGAAGGCCCTCAGCCGGTGCCGGAACCACAACGCCAGGAACATCAACGCGAACACGCCCAGCACCGCGTCGGTGCCGATCACAAGCCAGGTCACCCAGCCGAACCTACGAAGATCGGGTCTCGCGCACCTCTGCCGTTCGGAACCGGCGGGCCTTTACTTTCGACAGGGTTCACAATGCTCGCGTGCTGATCCGACGCGGGGCCATCGCGCTCGTCCAGGTCCTCGGCCTCGCGGTGTGGTTCTCGATGTCGGCGGTCGTGCCGTCGCTGCGGCAGGAGTGGGGCATCGGCGCGGGCGCGGCGGTCTGGCTGACCGCGTCCGTCCAGCTCGGGTTCGTCGTGGGCGCGGTCGGTTCCACCGTGCTCAACCTGGCCGACCGGGTGCGCCCGCACCTGCTGCTCGCGGGTTCCGCGGCCGCCGGCGGCGCCCTCACCCTGGTGCTGGGGCTGGCCGTGAGCGGGCTCGGCGCCGCCGTCCCGCTGCGGTTCCTCACCGGCGTGGCGCTCGCGGGCGTCTACCCGGTCGGCATGAAGCTGATGGCGTCCTGGTCGCAGCCCCGCGACCGCGGCCGGGCGCTCGGCGTGCTGATCGGGGCGCTGACGCTCGGATCGGCGCTCCCGCACGTGTTCGGGCGGCTGCCGTGGCGCGAGGTGCTCGTCTGCGCGGCCCTGATCGCGTTCGCCGGCGCGGTCGTGGCCCTGCTGTGCGTGCGGCCGGGCCCGTTCGTGACCGCCACGACCGCGCAGCTCAACCCGCGCTACGCCCTGCAGATGTTCCGCGAGCGCGGGCCGCGGCTCGTGAACCTCGGCTACTTCGGCCACATGTGGGAGCTGTACGCGCTGTGGACGTGGCTGCCCACGTTCCTGCTCAGCTCACGGGCACCCGCCGGGCTCACGGTGTTCCTGACGATGGGTGTGGCCGGGTTCGCCGGCTGCCTGGCCGGCGGCTGGGCGGCCGACCGGTTCGGGCGCGCGCCCGCCGCGGTCGGGGCGCTGACCGCGAGCGGGCTGTGCTGCCTGCTGTCACCGCTGGCCTGGGGAACGCCGCTGCTGGTCGCGTTCTGCGCGGTGTGGGGCGCGGCGGTGATCGCCGACTCCGGGGTGTTCTCGGCGGCGCTGAGCGAGGTCGCCGACCCGCGCTACGTGGGGACGGCGCTCACCGCGCTCACCGCCGCCGGGTTCGGCCTGACGGTCGTCAGCATCCAGCTGGTTCCGCTGTTCGCCGAGGTCGTGACCTGGCGCTACGCGTTCCTGCTGCTCGTGCCGGGGCCGGTGGCGGGCGCGCTCGCCATGCTCAGGACCAGGTCGTCGTAGTCGTCCGCGCCGGACCGCCCTCGTCCGGCTCACGGGGGAAGTCTCCCGAAACGCACCGGTCGTGCGGCCCGGAATGAGAAGGTCGGGCACGTGCAGAAACTGATCGCCGCCGCGGTGCTCGGCGCTTGCCTCGTCGTCACCCCCGCGTCCGCGGGAACCCCTCCTCGTGCCGAGGCCGCCGCCGGGTGGCTCGCGCGGCAGATGGCCGACGGTGAACGGCTGGAGACCGAGTTCGGCGGCGTGAAGTACCCGGACCAGGGCCTCACGATCGACGCGGTGTTCGCGTTCGCCGCCGCCCGCACCGCCGACGGCAACGCCGCCCGTGCCATCGCGTGGCTCGCCAGGCCCGAGATCGCCGGCGCCTACCTGGGCACGGACGGCGAGTCGTACGCCGGTGCGCACGCCAAGCTGGCCGTCGCGGCACGGGTGGAGGGCGAGAACCCGCGCGCGTTCGGCGGGGTGGACCTGATCGCGGGGCTGAGGGCGTTGCAGGCGCCTTCTGGACGGTTCTCGGACCGGTCGGCGTTCGGCGACTTCTCCAACGCGTTCACGCAGTCCTACGCCCTGTTCGCGCTGGGACGCGACGCGAGGGGCGCCGCCTACCTCGCGGGCAGCCAGTGCCCCGACGGCGGCTTCCCCGTCACGTTCGAGGCCTCGCCGTGCGTGAGCGACGTCGACGCCACCGCCATCGCGGTCCAGGCGCTGCGCGCGCAGGGCAGGCCGACCTCGCGGGCCGTCACGTGGCTGGGGTCGAGGCAGCAGGCCGACGGCGGGTTCCCGGGCGCGCAGGGCGGCTCGAACGCCAACAGCACCGGCCTCGCGGCCCAGGTGGTGAAGGGTTCCGCACGGGTGAGGGCGCGCGACTACCTGAAGTCGCTGCAGGTCCGCACGGGACCGGACGCGGGCGCGATCGCGTTCGACGCGTCCAGTTTCACGCCCGCCAACGCCCCGCGCGCGACCGCCCAGGCCGTGCTGGGACTGACCGGCGCGAACCTCGCGACCCTGCGCTGACGTTTGCGCGACCGGCTCGCCGGAAACCACGGGGGCATGACCGAGCACCAGTTCACGACCCCTCTGGGCGGCGGCGAGCCCGTCGACGACGAGCCGGACGCCATCGCGGTCGCCGAGGACGGCGAGCACGTCACCGCGCCGGAGGAGACCGCGATGCACATCGAGGAGACCGAGGAGGGTGGCGGCCGGGTGGACCGCCCGGACGACGGCTACCTCGAGTCGTGACTCCCTTTCGGATGAATCGCCGGGAGTGACGACGAGGTCAGCGCCGGATCGCTCGAACCGCGCTCGAGTCCCGCTGGAGCGGGCGCTCGTCTAGGACACAAGCTGACCTCAAGTCGTCCTAGAGTCCTTTGTGTCGGGACACACGAGCGAAGGACTGGACGATGACCACCACCGAGATCCTCACCGGCGAGCGTGCGGACCTGCTCGAGACCCTCCGGCAGCACCGCTGGTTCCTGACGTTCACCGCGCAGGGTCTGACCGACGAGCAGGCGGCGTCGAGCCCGACCGCGAGCGCGCTGTGCATCGGCGGTCTGATCAAGCACGTCTGCGCGGTCGAGGAGAACTGGGTCAGGTTCATCGAGCAGGGCACCTCGGCGATGGAGGCCGACCCCGGCTCGGAAGCCTACGAGAACCACGAGGCCAACTTCCGCATGGCCGACGGCGAGACGCTGGAGGGCCTCGTCGCCCGCTACCACGAGGTCGCGGCCCACACCGACAAGCTGGTCGAGACCGTCGACCTAGACCTCTCGCACCCGCTGCCGTCGGCCCCGTGGTTCCCCGAGGGCAAGACGTGGTCGGCGCGGCGCGTGTTCGTCCACATCGTCGCCGAGACCTCGCAGCACGCGGGGCACGCGGACATCATCCGCGAGACGATCGACGGCCAGAAGACGATGGGCTGATCAGGCCTTCGCAGGGCTGAAGGCCGAGAGGAACCGGTCCCGGAAGTCGCTCATCCGCGACACCGGGGCCGTCCCTCCCGGCTTGATCCCGTCGTCCCACCCCCAGGGCTCGACCTGCTGCAGGACTGCCGGGTCCTTGGCCACGACGGTGATCGGCACGTCCCGCGACGCCCCCTCGCCGGTCACCATCTGGGCCGGCTGGTGGTCGCCCAGGAACACCACCACGAGGTTCTCGTCGCCGTAGCGCTCGATCCACGAGACCACCGACTCGAGCGAGTACGAGATCGAGTGCGCGTAGTCGGCGCGCACGGCGGCCGGGTCGCGGCCGAAGATCGACTCGGGCGGGTCGTTCGAGGCGGGCATGGCCGAGTAGATCGAGCCGTCACCCAGCCTGTCCCACTCGACGGAGTCGGGCGTCGGCGACCACGGCGCGTGCGAGGACACCATCGGGATCGCGGCCATCACCGGGCCGTGCTGCTTCGCGCGCTCGTTGCGCTGGAACGACTCCAGGGTGAACTGGTCCGGCGTCGTCGCGTAGCCGAAGCGCGGGCCCTTGTACCCGAGGTCCGCGGCGTCGTAGATCTCGTTGTAGTGGAAGAAGTCCCCCTCGGGCCACGCCTGCGTGATGCCGGGGACCACCCCGACCGAACGCCACGACGCCTCGCGGAACGCGCGCGGCAGCGTGAGCCGGTCGGAGGCGACGAGGTTGCGGTAGCGCTGCTGGTTGTCGATCCACAGCCCGGACAGCAGGGTCGCCTGCGCCATCCAGCTGCCGCCCCCGGCCGTCGGGGAGGTCAGGTAGGCGGACTTCGCGGTGTAGCCGGCGGCCTTCAGCCGGTCGTCGCCCTGGGCGAGCTTCGCGGCCACGTCCGGCATGTCGAGCGCCGACTTGCCGTAGCTCTCCACGAAGGTGAACACGACGTCCTTGCCCTGCAACGAGGACAGCAGGTCGGTGCGCCCGCGGAACGCGTCCACGGAGGCCTCCGCCGCGAACGCCTCCTGGTCGTGCAGCCCGACCTTCACCCGCCGGGCGTGGTCGACCAGCGCCGTCGCGGCGGCGTCGGAGTAGACCGGGATTCCCGGCACGGCGAGGGAAACGCACGCCACGGCCGTCAGCGCGACCGCGCGGATCGCGACGGGACGCCGTCCGGCGGCGACGGAACCCAGGCGCAGCACGGAAACCGAGGCGAGCCACACGATCCCGGCGACCAGCGCGACCGCGAGTCCGATGGCGAGCACGGAGGCGAACCGGCCGAACGTCACGTCCACGAAGTCGACGGCGGGCCCGAGCAGCGGCCAGTCCAGGACGAGGTCGAACGGCCGGTACAGCACCATGTCGAACCCGATGTCCATGATCTTCACGACCGCGAACAGGCCGAGCGCCACACCGCCGGCGATCGCCGCGGGCTTGCGGAACCGGTCCGGCAGCAGCACGAACACCATCACGCCGATGAGGCCTTCGAGCGGCACGCGCAGGAACGCCTCGGGCGTGAACTTCTCCAGATCGCTCGGCGCGATGAGCACGAACAACACGAACAGCCCCGCCAGCACCGTGGCCGTCCGTCGCAGCAACGTCCTCACCGCACACCCCTTTCCCTGTCCTCTGAGGTAAACGCGGCGCGGCACGCGGCCGGTTCAACTGCTCTACGATCGAGTTCGTGACCCGCCCGCACGTTCTGCTCAGCGTCGCCGTCAGTCTCGACGGCCACATCGACGATCGCGGCACCGAGAGGTTCCCGCTCTCCAACGCGGAGGACTTCGACCACGTCGACCGGATGCGCGCGGAGTCGGACGCGATCCTGGCGGGAGCGGAGACGTTGCGGCGGGACGACGCGCGACTGCTCGTCTACAGCGAACAACGGCGCGCGCGCAGGATCGCCGACGGGAAACCGGAGTTCCCGCTGCGGGTCACGGTCACGAGGAGCGGGGACCTGGACCCCGGCCTGCGGTTCTGGCACTGCGGCGGCGAGCGGCTCGTCTACACGAAGTCCGCGACCACCACGGTCGGCCACCTCGCCGAGACCAGGACCTTCGGCGAGTTCCCGGAGATCCTGGACGACCTGGGTGCGCGCGGGGTGCGGCGGCTCATGGTCGAAGGCGGCACGAGCATCCACACGGCGTTCCTGCGCGCCGGGCTGGCGGACGAGATCCGGATCGCGGTGGCGCCGATGCTGATCGGGCAGGCGACGGCCCCGCGTTTCGTGAATCCCGCCGAGTTCCCCGGTGGACCGGCCCGCCGGTTCCACCTGGAGGACGTCACGAAGGTCGGGGACGTCGCGGTGCTCCGCTACTTCCCGAAGGTCACTTCTTCTTCACGAGGCTGAGCGCGCCGAGGATCTGCTCGCGGCGGTAGACCGCGATCACCAGTGCCCACACCATGAACAGCAACGGCAGCTGCGCGCCCTTGAACCCGCCGTTGGTCACCAGGAAGACCTCGGTGATCGCCGCGCCGGCCATGATGCCGGCGAGCGCCAGTGCCGCGAGACCGCAGATGCGGGGGACGAGCAGACCGACGGCGGTGGCGATCTCGAGCACGCCGGTGAAGTAGCGGAACCACTGGCCGAAGCCGATGTCGTCGAACTTCGCCACGAACTGGTCCGTGAACAACGCGTAGCCGTTCAGGAAGAACTGCACGGCGAGCACGATCTGCAGGATCCAGACGATGACGTTCAGGACCTTCGCCGCGGTCGCGGTCTGCTCAGACATGACGGGATTCTCCCACCGCGGCGGCGGAGTTCGTCCACAGCCAGAGCACATCGCGACCGAACGACCACACGAGCGATGCGAGCGCGAGACCGACGAGCACGCCGGCGAACGGCAGCAGTCCCGACGCGGCGACGACGAGGAGGACGCCCTGCACCGCGGCCACGACCTTGCGCGCGTAGCTCGCCGGCAGCGGCGCGTTCATCCAGCGCAAGCGCCACGAGGCGGCGACGAACACGTACCGCATGAGCCCGATCGCGAGCACCCACGGCCCCAGGTGCAGGGCGACGTACGCGCTGAGCACCAGGATCAGGAACGCGTCGACCTCCATGTCGAACCGCGCGCCGAGCGCGGTCGAGGTGCCCGTGCGGCGGGCGACCTGCCCGTCCACCCAGTCGAGCGACAACGCGACGGCGGCGAGCGTCACGACCAGCGCCACCGGCACGTCCTGCCCGGCGCGGTCGGCGACCAGCGCGGTCACGGCGCCGACCATCAGGCCGCGCGCCAGCGTGACGCGGTCAGCCGGCCCCAGCGACCTGGTGCGATGCCGTTGCGTGCCGTAGCCGAGGAACGCCCACGTGGCGAACCCGTAGGCGAGTCCGGCGGCCCAGCCGAGCGGCCCGAGGCCGGTCGTGGCACTCACCACACCCAGCAGGAGGACCTGGGCGACGGCCCAGACGGCGGGCTCCCGGACGACGGCGGGAGTCCCGGTGTGCTGAAGTGTGATCATCAGGTGCCCCTAACGAACTTCGTGCGGCGGAGGTGTTGTGAGTGACACGTACGGCGAGTGCGTTCTGGCTCAACGAATCGGGAAACGGGGAACTCCGGCGGGTCGAGCTGGCGGAGCCCGGGCCGGACGAGGTCGTCGTGCGCGCGCTGTTCTCCGGGGTCAGCCGCGGCACGGAGACGCTCGTGCACCGCGGCGGTGTGCCGGAGAACCAGTACGCGGTGATGAGGGCTCCCTTCCAGGAGGGCGAGTTCCCGTGGCCGGTCAAGTACGGGTACCTCAACGTCGGCGTTGTTGAACACGGACCCGAACGACTGCGGGGCCGCACGGTGTTCTGCCTGTATCCACACCAGACCCGTTACGTCGTCCCGGAAACGGCCGTGACCGTGGTGCCGGACGGTGTTCCCGCCGCCCGCGCGGTGCTGGCGGGCACCGTCGAGACCGCGGTGAACGCGGTGTGGGACGCGCGTCCGCTGATCGGCGACCGGATCGCAGTCGTCGGCGGCGGCATGGTCGGGTCGAGCATCGCCGCGGTGCTGGCGAGGTTCCCCGGCGCCCGCGTCGAACTGGTGGACGCCGACCCGGCGCGCGAGGAGGTCGCGTCGCGGCTCGGCGTCGGGTTCGCCTTGCCGGACAACGCCCTCGGCGACTGCGACCTCGTCTTCCACGCCAGCGCCACGGAACCCGGCCTCACCACGGCGCTGAACCTGCTCGCGCCGGAGGGCGCCGTCGTCGAGCTGAGCTGGTACGGGGACCGCCGGATCGCCGTGCCGCTCGGCGAGTTCTTCCACTCCAAGCGGCTCACGATCCGCAGCAGCCAGGTCGGGGTGGTCGGCCGTCCCGACCGGTCCTACGCCGAACGCCTGGCGCTCGCCCTCGACCTGCTGGCCGACGAGCGCTTCGACGCGCTGATCACCGGGCACAGCGCGTTCGAGGAGCTGCCGGACGTGATGCCGAAGCTCGCCGACGGCACGCTTCCGGCGCTGTGCCACCGGATTGACTACGGTCGGGAGCATGTTCCCGACTGACACCACGATCGACGTCCGCGACCGGCGGGTGGCCGTGCTCCCGGTCGGCAGCACCGAGCAGCACGGCCCGCACCTGCCGCTGGCCACCGACTCGGTGATCGCGTGGACCGTCGCGTCGGCGATCGCGGCGGCGTACCCGGTCCGGCTGCTGCCGCCGCTGCAGTTCTCCTGCTCGCAGGAGCACGCCGGCTGGTCCGGCACCGTCAGCATCACCGCGCGCACGCTCGTCTCAGTGGTCACGGACATCGCGGAGTCCCTGCGGCACACCGGTGTCACGGGCCTGGTGCTGGTGAACGGGCACGGCGGCAACTACGTGCTGCAGAACGTCGTGCAGGAGGGCGAGGGCCTGGCGCTGTTCCCCGGCCGCGACGACTGGGCGTTCGCGCGGGAGAAGGCGGGCGTCGAGACCTCGGCGTACAGCGACATGCACGCGGGCGAGCTGGAGACCTCGATCCTGTTGCACGCGCACCCCGATCTCGTCCGTCCCGGCTACGACAGCGCCGACCACCTGGCGGAGGACCGGCGGCACATGCTGACCCTGGGTCTGGCGCCGTACACGGAGTCCGGCGTGGTCGGGCGTCCCTCCCTCGCGTCAGCGCGCAAGGGCGAGCTCCTGCTCGCGGGACTCGTCGAGTCGTTCGGCCACTACCTCGGCCTGTTCGGTCTCGGCCCGGCGTGACAGGAAGAGCACGACGGCGCCGGGCAGCGCGGCGACCAGCGCCAGCACGCCGTAGACGATGCCGGTGGTGAAGCCCTGCTGGGCGCCCAGCCCGGCGGCGCCGAACGCCACCGCGAGGAACGCCTCGCGCGGGCCGAACCCGCCGATGTTGACCGGGATCGCCATGATCAGCAGCGCCAGCACGACGACCGGCGCGAGCTGGGCGATCGTGGCCTGCGACCCGGCGGCGCGGGCGGCGACCACGAACATCGCCACGTACCCGGCGACGGCGGCGGCCGACAGTCCGAGGACCGCGGGCCAGGTCTTGAGCGACAGCAGGCGGATGCCGTCGGCGAGGGTGCTGACGAGGATGCGGCGCACCGGCCTGATCCGCCAGCCGGCGACCGCGGCCACGGCCAGGCCGGTGAGGACCAGCCCGGCCGTGGTGGCGTCGAGGTCGAGGCCGAGACCGGCCGCGGGGTGCGTGAGCAGCACCGCGACGCCGATCCCGACGAGCACGAGCTGACCGGCGAAGCGCTCGAAGAACACGGCGCGCACGCCCCGTCCGACGTCGCCCGCCTGCCGGCCGTGGCTGACCGCGCGGTGCACGTCGCCGAGCACGCCCGCGGGCAGCACGGCGTTGACGAGCTGGGCGCGGTAGTAGTCGCTGATCGCGGTCCCGAGCGACAGCGACAGGCCGAGGCGGCGCGCGACGAGGACCCAGCGACCCGCGCTGAGCACCGTCGTCACGAGCCCGATCGCCAGCGCGGCGGTGACGGAGAACGCGTCGATCGCGCGCAGTCCGTCGAGGAACGCTCCCGTGCCCAGGCGCACGCCCAGGCCCACCAGGATCGCCACCGCCAGCAGCAAGCGGAGCCACGGCCAGAACTTCTTCATCACACAGCTCCCGGTAGTGCCAGCAGGTCGACGTGGTGGACCACCGCGGACGCCGTCGACCTGCGGCGCAGGTACTCCGGTGCCTCGGCGGCGAGTGCGGGTTCCTGCTCCACCGCGGCGTCGACCCAGCCCTCCAGCCACTCGCCCAGCAGGGCGCCGGCGTCCAGGTGCCAGGGGCTCGGTGCCGTGCGCACCGTCGCGCCCGCCGCCGCGAACGCCTCTTCGGCGGCGGCCGGGGCGTCCGGTCCGAGCAGACGGCGCCCGTCCACGACGCGACGCTGGTGGGCGTTGAACGCGTCCTGGAAGGCGGCGTCGAGCGGCTCGGCCGGGTCGAAGTCGATCCGGCCTGCCACCGAGAGCGTGAACAGTGCGGGCACATGTGCTTCTACGCAGGCAGCGGCCAGAGCGTTCATCTCGTCGGCGGTGAGCAGGTCGAGCAGCGCGGAGCAGGTGACGAGGCCGGCGCCCGCGAGGTCGGCCGCGGTCAGCGCCGTGAGGTCGCCCTCCCGCGTCTCGGCGGTGACGCCCGGCAGCGCGCTCATGCCCGCCTCCGCGAGCTCGAGCAGCCGGGGGTCGCGGTCGTGCAGCACCCAGTGCTGCGCGCCGCCGAGCCTGCCGGCGAGCCACCGTCCCATCGATCCCGTTCCACACCCGAGGTCACGGATCGTCAGGGGGGTTCGGTTCACCAGAGTTTCGCGGACGATCTCCACGAGCTCGGTCGAGCGCGCCTGTGCGTCGGCGATCTCCCGCAGTGCCAGCCATTCCGGGGCGAAGGTCATGGCCGCAGAGTAGCCAGCACCCTCCGCAGGTCCCGGGTGGATTCGTCCCAAGTGGACAGTCGAGCCCGCCGCGCGAGTGCTTTCGCCCGCAGTCCCGAGCGGAATTCTCGATCTTGGAACCAGCGCGTCAGCGCAGCTTCCCACGCGTTTTCGTCGCCTGCGGGGACGAGCAGGCCGCCGTCGCCGAGAGCGTCGGGAACGGAGCTCGCGATGACCGGCAGACCGTGTGCGAGGGCCTCGGTGACGACCATGCCCCACGTCTCGGCGCGGGAGGCCAGCACGAACAGGTCCGCGTTGACGTAAGCGCTGGTCAGCGCCTCACCGGCGAGGGGCCCGGGGAAGCTGACGCGGTCGTCGGGAGGCAGTTCGCGCAGGAACGGGCGGTGCGGGCCGGCGCACGTCAGCCGCCAGTCGGCGTCGACCCGCTGCAACGCCCTGACCAGCAGGTCGTGGCCTTTGCGGGGTGTGATGGACGCGACGCAGAGCAGGTTGTGCACGCCGTCGGTGCCGCGGGCCGCGGGGGCCGGATCGGTGCCGGGGACGACGACGTGGACGTGGCCGAGCCCGTGCCGGGTCTCGAGGTCGCGCGCCGCCGTCGGACTGGTCGCGACGACCGCGCCCACGGCCCGCAGGACCTCGCGTTCCTTCTCGTCGAGGACCGCGGCGGCGGCCGGGTCGAGCCCGGTCTCGTCGGCCAGCGGCAGGTGCACGAGGACGGCGAGCCGCAGCCGTCGCGCGTGCGGGACGACGACCTCCGGCACCCCGCAGGCGACCAGGCCGTCGAGGAGGACGACCTCGCCGTCCGGGATGCCCGCAAGCGTTTGCTCCAACGCTGCGGTGTCGTGCGGGCGCGGCCAGTCACCAGCGACGAGCAGACGTTCCGCGCCCGCGCTCACGCGCAGGTCGTAGACGTTGCCGCCGCTGGGACTGCCTGGGTCGCCGACGTCAGCCGGCAGGACGAAGCGCACGGTCGTAGCTCGCCCACGCCACATGGGACTCGTGGAGTGTGACGGTGATCCCATCGATGCCGAGCGCACCCTCGCCCAGGGCACCCTCGGAGATCTT
The DNA here is from genome assembly GCF_042725365.1 of Lentzea sp. NPDC060358. Classification (NCBI taxonomy): domain Bacteria; kingdom Bacillati; phylum Actinomycetota; class Actinomycetes; order Pseudonocardiales; family Pseudonocardiaceae; genus Lentzea; species Lentzea sp. NPDC060358. The sequence goes on from NZ_JBHXCW010000054.1 coordinate 18,829, forward strand.
CTCCGCGAGCTGGTCGGCGATGTGCTTGGCGAGCCACTCCGTGGACGTGTTGATGCCCGCGAACTGCGGTTCCTCGTCGAGGTTGCGGTAGTTGAACGCCGCGAGGACCTCGCCCAGCTCCCGCGTGGCGAGTCCGATGTCGACGACGATGTTGTCGGAATCGAGCTCAGCACGTTTGAACGTTGCGTCCACCAGGAACGTTGCTCCATGGAGACGTTGTGCCGGACCGAAGACCTCGCCGCGGAAACTGTGGGCGATCATCACGTGATCGCGGACGGTGATGCTGAACAGGGTGACCTCCGCTGTGCGGTCGGGTTACGGTGCGATCTCGCACCCGAGCGTAGCTGCGCGCTCGGGAGGCGCCTGGTGACGAGGGGACCCGAGATGTTCGAAGAGGCCTTCAACGACGAGGACGTGGCCGAGTCCGACCTGGTGACCCGCCGTGGCACGTTCCGCGCAGTGGCGTTCCGAGCGGACGGTCACGAGCACATGGCCCTCGTCTACGGCAAGACGAAGCTGCGCGAGAACGTGCTGGTGCGCATCCACTCCGAGTGCATGACCGGCGACATCTTCGGCGCCATGCGGTGCGAGTGCGGTGAGCAGCTCGACGCGGCGCTGAACGCGATCGTCCGCGAGGGCAACGGGATCCTCGTGTACCTCCGCGGTCACGAGGGCCGCGGGATCGGTCTGGTGGCGAAGGTCCGCACGCACGTGTTGCAGGACGCCGGGATGGACACGCTGGACTCCGCCACGTCCCTCGGGTTGCCCGTGGACGTGCGCGACTACACGCCCGCGGCGCGGGTCCTCAAGCACCTGCGCGTGCAGTCCGTGCGGCTGATGTCCAACAACCCCGACAAGATCGCGGCGCTGGAGGACAACGGCATCACGGTCGCCTCGCGCGTGCCGCTGCTCATGCCGCCCAACACGCACAACATCGCGTACCTGACGGCCAAGCGCGACCGGCTCGGCCACGACCTGCCGCAGGTCGAGTCGTTCACCCTCCCGCACGCCCGCTGACCATTGCTTTCCCCGCACGTGGTGCGCAGACTGGCCGGGTGCCGGCGCTGCGTGCCGGGCGTGCCTTCGACGGCGAGCGGTCCCTCGCCGGACCCGTCACGGTCCTCGTCGCGCACGGCGGGATCGAGGCGGTCGAGCGGGGCCACCCCGACGTGCCCGGCGCAGGGGTCGTCGACCTCGGCCAGGACACCGTCCTACCGGGACTGATCGACACCCGCGTCCACCTCGGAGCGGACAGCGGGAACGGCGCGCTCGACCGGTTGCCCACCTTCACCGCCGAGCACCTCGACGCCGTGATCGAGGACGGGCTCGACCGCCACCTGCGGGCCGGCGTCACGACCGTGCGCGACCTCGGCGACCGCGACTTCTCGGTGCTCGAGCAGCGGTCCCGGCACCGCCAGCGCGTCCTCGCGTCCGGCCCGCCCATCACCTGCCCGCGCGGCCACTGCTGGTCGATGGGCGGGGAGGAAGCGTTGCGGCGGGCCGTCCGCGAACGGGCGGACCGCCGGGCCGACGTCGGAGGAGGCCCACGCGCACGGGCTGCCGGTGACCGCCCACGCGCACAGCCTCGCCGCCGTGCGACGGGCGGTGGCCGCGCGCGTGGACGGGATCGAGCACTGCACGTGCCTCACCGACGGGGGCGTGCGAGCTGCTGAACGCGCTGGCGGAGGCGGGGATCGCCGTGTGCCACACCCTCGGCAGCACGCAGGACCCGCCGCCGTTCGTCCAGGAGCAGTTCGACCGCGCGGGCATGAGCATCGCCGCGAAGATCGCTGTCGTGGGCCGCATGCACGACCGCGGCGTGCGTTCGATCTCCGGCACCGACGGCGGGATCGAGGCGGGCAAGCCGCACGGCATCACCGCCCACGCCCTCGGTCAGATGGTGACGACGACCTTGCCCCGCGACCGTCGCGAGTGGACGTAGTCGATCGCCGCGAGGCCCTCGGACAGCGGGAACTCGCGGTCGAGCGGCGGCCGGACCTTCCCCGCCTCGATCAGCACGCGCAGCTCGTCGAAGACGTCGGCGCGTTCCGCGGACATCAGCGGCACGAGCCGGTGCGCCACGAACACGTTCAGCACGGCCGCGCCCAGCGCCCGTTCGAACCCGCCCGTCAGCGCTCCCCCGTTCTCGGCGCCGACCAGCACCAGCGTGCCGCGCGGCGTCAGGGCCCTGCGCGTCCGCGACAGCTTCCGGTTGCCGCCGCAGTCGAGGACCAGGTCGTACGTGCCGGTGAAGTCCTCGACGGTGTAGTCGACGACCTCGTCTGCACCCAGCGCCCGCACCAGGTCGACCTTCGCGGTGCTGCACACGCCGGTCACGTGCGCGCCAAGCGCCTTGGCGATCTGCACCCCGTACGACCCGACTCCCCCGCCGGCGCCGAGCACCAGGACCCGCTGACCGGGCCGCACCCCGCGCAGCCCCTGCACCGCGGTGCCGCCCGAGATCGGCACGGCGGCCGCCTCGGCGAACGAGACGTTCCGGGGCTTGCACGCCAGCCGTGACACCGCAGCGACGGCGTACTCGGCGAACGACCCCTCGCACGTGCCGAACACCTCGTCGCCCGGTGCGAACTCCGTGACGCCGGGACCGGTCTCCTTCACGACCCCGGCGACGTCGCGCCCCGGGACCGGTGACTTCGGCCCGCGGAACCCGAACCCGAGGACGCGGACCAGGTAGGGCTTGCCGCTGAGGAGGTGCCAGGTGCCCATGTCGACGCCCGCCGACCGCACCTCCAGCAGAACCTCCCCCTCGCCCGGCACGGGCACGTCCAGGTCACCGAGCACCGCCGTTCCGTATCTTCGCTGCACGAGAGCCTTCACTCGTCTTCCTCCTCCGGGTACTGGAACACCTCTTCCAACGACACCCCGAACACGCGGGCGATCTTGAACGCGACCTCGAGCGACGGCGAGTACTTGCCCTGCTCGATGGCGATCAGCGTCTGGCGCGTCATGCCGATGGCCGCGGCGAGGTCCGCCTGCTTCATCTCGCCGTGCGCGAACCTCAGCGCGCGGATGGAGTTCGTGACCCTGGTCGGCTTCACGGCATCCCCCGCCGGTAGACCGCGAGCTTCGCGAACGAGCCGAGCACCGCGGACAGCACGAAGCACAGGTAGAGCACGTTCGCGATCCAGAAGTGCGGCACCTCGAGCATCGCGAGCACCATCGCGGTCACCCCGCCGATGACGACGAACGACTGGCCGACGTGGTCGCCGAACCGGCCGATCTCCTGGTCGCGCTCGTCGGACTGCAGCCCGTCGTGGCGCGCGGCGATGCCGAACCAGATGCCCGAGACGATGCCGGCGACGATCCCGAGCCCCATCGTCCACAGCATCGCGCCGACGTAGGGCACGTCGGCGAGAGGTCTTCCGCCGATCCGGCTCACGACGACCACCGCGTACGCCGCGTACCCCACCAGGGCGATGACGGCCAGCGCCCACGCCCGCTTCTCCTCGAACGCCACGGTCCCGCTCCCGATGTCAAAGAAACCTGACATCACCAAAGTAAAACGAACCCGACATGGTGTCAAATATCTTTTACATGATCGTTCGCGGCCGTATGGCGGTCGACTACCTCCGATCGGACCCATTACCGTGCGGCCCATGCTCCGTCCGATCCTTGTTGCGTGCGCGCTCGTGCTCACGGCGTGCGGCCACGCCGTGACGGCGGAACCCCCGGCGAACGCGAAGCAGCTCACCCCGGCCGCGGCACCGCGCGTCGCGACCCCCGACGTGTGCCCGATGCCCGACAGCGGGTTCGAGTGCGACTTCCAGAAGCGCATCAAGGCGGCGCAGGCGTACGCGGAGACCAGGCCGGGCACGACCGGCATCGTGCTGCGCGACCGCAAGGCCGGTGCGACCTGGCGCAACGGCAGCGCGGCCGACATGACGTGGACCGCGTCGACGATCAAGCTCGCGATGGTCGTGAACCTGCTGGAGCGCCACCGCGCCGGCAAGGTCAGGCTGACGGCCGACGACCGCAGGCTGATGACGGCGATGCTGCACAGCTCGGACGACGACGCGGCGGACGCGCTCTGGAAGCGCTACAACGGCACGACGTTCAACGCGGCGTTCGGCAAGTACGGCATGACGGAACTGACCGCCCAAAGAGGATATTCGTCCTCGTTCCCCTACTGGGGCTTCGAGAAGTGCACGGCCAACGACCTCGACCACCTGATCAACTACGTGCTGGACGAGGTGCCCGCGGAGGACCGCGCGTACATCGTCGGCCAGATGCGCGACGTGGGCCCCGAGCAGCAGTGGGGCGTCTGGGGTCCCGACTCCGGCGTCAAGAACGGCTGGTCGGAGGAGGACGGAGGCTGGGTGATGAACTCGGTCGGGTTCGTCGGCAAGGACGAGCGCTACACGATCGCCATCATGAACAACCTCAAGGGCGAGGGCGGCTACGACGAGGGCCGTGCCACCGACACCGAGATCACCCGCATCCTCTTCCGCTAGCACCTGTTCCGGGGCATCGGCCCGTCAGGGCATGAGCCGTCAGGGCATGAGCCCGTCAGGGCATGAGCCGTCAGGGCATGAGCCCGTCAGGGCATGGGCTCGAAGTGGAACGAGCGCAGGAAGCAGTCGCGCGGCTGGTTGACGGCGAACAGCACGCAGTCGGCGACGGACTGCGTGGTCAGCACCCCGTCGCAGGGCGTGTTCTCGTCGTCGTCGAAGTCCGGCAGGTGGAGCGAGATCACCCGGATCCCCTCGGGCCGCAGCCGTCGTGACATGAGCTCCGCGTACCGGCCCTGCCCCGCCTCGGCCGCGTGGAACGCCGCGTGCGCGACGTGCGCGGGATCGCTGCGCGACTCGGCCTCCAGCGACACGATCGTCACGACGTCGGGCCGTCGCGACCGCCGCAGCAGCGGCAGGAAGCTCTCGCTCGCCAGCACCGTCCCCGCCGCACCGGACAGGACGGTCGCCACGATCGCGTCGTCTGTGGCCTCGGAGGTGGCCTCGGAGGTGGCGAGGAACGCCGCCCCGTTGTCGACCAGCACGTCCACGTGCCCCAGCCGCTGCTCCACCTCGGCCGCGCAGCGGCGCACCGACGCCGGGTCTGCCAGGTCGCACCGCACTGCGTGCGCGCCGGGCAACGGGTCGCAGGTACGTTGTGCGGCAACGAGGTCACGTGCCGTCACCACCACCGCCGCCGCCCCCTGCGCGGCGAACCGCCGAGTGAGCGTGCACCCGAGTCCCCTGCCGCCACCGGTGATCACGACGTTCATCCCGAGATCGTGCATCCTCCACCGGACTGGAGGGCAAGTCGTCTGTGCGGCAGCGAAGATCCGCGTCTCCCGGCAGCAGCGGCGACCGTCATGGCCACTCCACCGCGCGGTGCGCGGTCGGGCGGTGCGCGGTCGGGCGGTGCGCGGTCGGGCGGTCGGGCGGTGCGCGGTCGGGCGGTGCGCGGTCGGGCGGTGCGCGGTCGGGCGGTGCGCGGTCACCGCGCGGTGTGCGATCACCGGGCCAGGTCCGGCACCTGGGCCACCAGGTCCTCCGGCGCCGACAGCCGCCACGCCTCGAACACCAGCTCGCGGAGCTCGTCCGCCGCGATGCCCTCCAGGTGCACGACGACCCAGCCGAAGCCGCCCGCCGTGAACTGCACCTCGAACACCTCGGGACGTTCCGCCACCAGCGCCAGCTGCTCGGACAGCGTCTGCTTCAGGCCGACCGTCCGCGTGCGCGGCCAGAAGTAGCCGAACACCTTGCCCCGCACGCGGAACGCGTCGTACTGCTGACCGGAGGAGCGCCGCGCCTCGGCGAGCGCGTCCACGATCTTGAAGAGCTGCTTGTCCGATGTCGCCACGCCGACCCCCAAAGCCGAAGGCACGCAGTATAAATCGGTCAAATCCGCACCGCCTTCCCCAGGTGTTCGACGATCAGGGCCGCGTGCGACAGCGGCGTGCTCAGGTCGTCGGCGTCGCCGTTCGTCGCGTAGTCGAGCAGCACGACGTCCGCGGAGCCGGCCAACTCGCGCAGCCGCGCGACCTCGGCCTGCAGGCAGTTCTCCAGCACCCAGCGGTAGGCGGGCAGGTAGATCTCCTGCCGAGCGGTGCGGTAATCGAGCAGGCGCTCGCCGGCCAGGCCCGCGCGGTGGCCCCGCACGGGTCCGAAGCGCCGGACCGTGCGCTTGAGGCCCTTCATCGACGTCACGCCGAGCTTCGACGGGTCGACGTCGGCGTCCTCGAACACCTTCAGCGCCTGCCAGACGCCTTCGACGGACGCGCTCGTGACGCCCGGCGACAGCGGGACCGGGATCCCGCCGTGCGGGTAGAACGGGCTGAACCGCACCCACGGGTCGGGACCGCGGGAGGTCACGTCGACGACCACCGCGCCCGCCCGCTGCACCTTGCGGCGCTTGCTCGCCACTTCGATCGGCATGGGTCGAGGATGGCAGGAGGGTCTGACAATTTTCGGCGATCAGCGCACCGGCTGGGCGGTCGGCACCGTGACACGGTTCCGCTGGGTCAGCACCACGCACACGAGCACGACCGCGGCCGTGGCGAGCGCGGGCCAGCCGACCGGTTCGCCGAGGACCAGCGCCGACCACATCAGCGTCAGAACCGGTTGTGCCAGCTGGATCTGACCGATCTTCGCCACCCCGCCGGCGGCCAGACCCGCGTACCAGGCGAAGAAGCCGAGGAACATCGAGATCAGCGCGACATAGCCGAAACTGAGCCACACGACGCCGTCGGCGCGCGAGAAGTCCGCTGTGTAGACCGAAATCGGGATGGTCACGGGCAGCGAGACGACCAGCGCCCAGCACACGGTGCGCGCGCCGCCCAGCTCACGCGAGAGCGCGCCGCCCTCGGCGTACCCCAGGCCGCACAGCACGACCGCGATGAGCAGGTGGACGTCGGCGATGCCCAGCGAGCCGGAGAAACCGCCGCCGGTGGCCACGAACGCCAGCACCGCGAGCAGACCGGCGCCGCTGGAGAGCCAGAACGCGAGCGGCGGGCGTTCGGAGGCGCGCAGGACCGCCCAGATCGCCGTCGACATAGGCAGCACCGCGATCACCACCGCGCCGTGGGCCGAGGTCTGGGTGGTGAGGGCCAGGGACGTGAAGAGCGGGAAGCCGATCACGATGCCCAGCGCGACGACGACCAGGCGACGCACCTGCGCCGCCGACGGACGGGGTGCACGCGATAACGCCAAGTAACCGATCGCGAGAACGCCGGCGACGAACGCGCGTCCGAAAGCGACGAACCACGGGTCGAGTCCGGCCACTGCCAAGCGGGTTGCCGGGAGCGAGAAGCTGAACCCCAGCACGCCCAGCGCGCCGAGTGTTACCCCCGCTGGCACGATAACGTTACTCTTGGCTCTCATGAACGAGGATAACGCAGCCGCCCGCGTTATCGACGACCTGAGGGCTGCCGCGCGGTCGGGCCGGGCCGGCGACCGCATGCCGTCGGTGCGCGACCTGATGGCGCGGCACCGGGCGTCGCCCGCGACGGTGCAGCAGGCCATCCAGCGCGTCGCCGCCGAGGGACTCGTCGAGGTGCGGCCCGGCCGGGGCAGCTTCGTGGCCGCCCGCGCGGCGGCGACCGCCCACGACCTGTCGTGGCAGGCCGTGGCGCTCGGCGAGGGCCGGCCGGGCGAGGACCTGGTGGCGAACCTCGTCGCCGTGCCCAAGCCCGAGGCCATCCCGCTGACCAGCGGGTACCTCGACCCCGACCTGCAGCCGACCGACGCGCTCGGCGCCGCGCTCACCAGGGCGGCGCGCCGGCCCGCCGCGTGGGGGCGCGTGCCGGTCGAGGGCAGGGACGAGCTGCGCGCGTGGTTCGCCCGCGAGGCGGGCGGCGAGCTCAGGGGCGGCGACATGACGGTGTGCGCGGGTGCCCAGGAGGCGCTCGCGACCGTGTTCCGCGGGCTCGGCGCACGCGGCGACGCGGTGCTCGTCGAGTCGCCCACCTACCTCGGCGCGATCGCCGCCGCGCGCGACGCCGGACTCAAGGTCGTCCCGGTGCCGGCCGACCAGGACGGCGTGCGGCCGGACCTGCTGCGGGCCGCGTTCGACCGCACCGGCGCGAAGCTCTTCTACTGCCAGCCTCTGCACGCGAACCCGCACGGCGCCGTGCTGTCCGACGAGCGCCGCGCCGAGGTCATGCGGATCGTCCGGGACGTCGGCGCGTTCCTCGTCGAGGACGACTGGGCGCGCGGCTTCACGATCGACGGCACCGCGCCGCCGACCCTCGCCTCCCAGGACACCGACGGCCACGTCGTCTACGTCCGCTCACTGACCAAGGTGGCCGCTCCCGGCCTGCGCGTCGCCGTGATCGGCGCGCGCGGACCGGCGGGCACCCGGCTGAAGAACACCCGCTCGCGCCAGGACCTGTACGTCGCGGGGCCGTTGCAGGAGGCGGCCATCGACTTCGTGACGTCCCCGGTCTGGCGCCGCCACCTGCGCACCCTCCAGCAGTCCCTGAGGACGCGGCGCGACGCTCTGACGCGCGCGATCGGCGAGCAACTGCCGGAGCTGCGGTTTGCGCGGTCCTCGGGCGGCCTGCACCTGTGGGCGGAGCTGCCGGACGGCGTCGACGACCTGGAGCTCACCACGGCGGCCGCGGCCCGCGACGTCGTGGTCTTTCCCGGACGGGCCTGGTTCGCCGCTGAACCGCCGGGCAGTTTTCTCCGTTTGACCTACGGCGGGGCACCCGAGCACGTGCTCGCCGAGGGCGTGCGGCGACTGGCCGGCGCGATGGCCGCAGTGCGGCGGTGACCGGGTCGAGTGAATTGCACCATTCATTAACTTGACTCATTCCAGAAAAGACGGCAGGGTGACGGCCGTGCCCACGGCTTCCGACTTCGAGCGCATGTTGCGTGGAGCGTCACTGCGGGTGACGGCTCCGCGGATAGCGGTGCTGTCCGCGGTGCACACCCACCCGCACGCCGACACGGACTCGATCATCGGTGTCGTGCGTCAGAACCTCGGCGCGGTCTCCCACCAGGCCGTCTACGACGTGCTCCGCGCGTTGACAGGAGCCGGCCTGCTGCGCCGCATCGAGCCCCAGGGCTCGGTGGCGCGCTACGAGGCCCGCGTCGGGGACAACCACCACCACGTCGTGTGCAGATCCTGCGGTGCCATCGCCGACGTCGACTGCGCTGTCGGCCACGCACCGTGCATGGACGCATCCGACGACCACGGGTTCGTCATCGACGAGGCCGAGGTCATCTACTGGGGCACCTGCCCCGCGTGCACGACCGCCGCGAAAAGTTCCTGAACCACCCGGAAGGATTCTCGTGTCCGACAGCACTGACGCCAAGGTGGACGAGTCGAAGGGCGAGTGCCCGGTCGCTCACAGCCGGCGCAGCCACCCCAGCGAGGGCGGCAGCAACCGCGACTGGTGGCCCAACCAGCTCAACCTCCGGATCCTCCGCAAGCACCCCGTCCAGGCCAACCCGATGGGCGGTGACTTCGACTACGGCAAGGAGTTCCTGACCGTCGACCTGGACGAGCTGGCGCGCGACGTCGACGCCGTGCTCACCGAGTCGAAGGCCTGGTGGCCCGCGGACTTCGGGCACTACGGCCCGTTCATGATCCGCATGGCGTGGCACAGCGCGGGCACGTACCGCACGCACGACGGCCGTGGTGGCGCCGGCGCGGGCATGCAGCGCTTCGCGCCGCTGAACAGCTGGCCGGACAACGGCAACCTGGACAAGGCCCGCCGCCTGCTGTGGCCGGTGAAGAAGAAGTGGGGCAAGAAGGTCTCCTGGGCCGACCTCATGATCTTCACGGGCAACCGCGCCCTGGAGACCATGGGCCTCAAGACCTTCGGCTTCGCCGGCGGCCGCAACGACGTGTGGGAGCCGGACGAGGACGTCTACTGGGGCCCCGAGACCGAGTGGCTCGGCGGCGACGCTCGCTACAGCGGCGAGCGCGACCTGGAGACGCCGCTCGCGGCCGTCCAGATGGGCCTCATCTACGTCAACCCCGAGGGCCCCAACAGCAACCCGGACCCGCTGTCGTCCGCCCGCGACATCCGGGATACGTTCGGCCGCATGGGCATGAACGACGAGGAGACCGTCGCCCTCATCGCCGGTGGCCACACCTTCGGCAAGGCGCACGGCGCGGGCGACCCGTCGCTGGTCGGCGCCGAGCCCGAGGGCTCGCTGATGGACGCGCAGGGCTTCGGCTGGATCAGCACCCACGGCACCGGCAGGGGCCGTGACGCGATCACCTCCGGCCTCGAGGTCACCTGGACCCAGAAGCCCACCGAGTGGACGAACCTGTTCTTCAAGAACCTGTTCGAGTTCGAGTGGGAGCTCACCAAGTCCCCGGCGGGCGCGCACCAGTGGAAGCCGAAGGGCGACGCGGGCGCCAACACCGTGCCCGACCCCGAGGACGGCACCCTCAACCGCCAGCCGATGATGCTGACGACGGACCTCGCGCTGCGCGTCGACCCGATCTACGAGCCCATCTCGCGCAGGTTCGCCGAGGACCACGAGGCCTTCACCGAGGCGTTCTCGCGCGCCTGGTTCAAGCTGACCCACCGCGACATGGGCCCGATCCAGCGCTACCTCGGCCCGCAGGTGCCGCAGGAGGAGCTGATCTGGCAGGACCGCCTCCCGGTCCGCGACCACGAGCTGATCTCCGCCGACGACGTCGCCGCGCTCAAGGCCAAGGTCCTGGAGTCCGGCCTCTCGATCTCGCAGCTGGTCAAGACCGCGTGGGCCTCGGCCGCGTCGTTCCGCCAGAGCGACAAGCGCGGCGGCGCCAACGGCGCCCGCATCCGCCTCGAGCCGCAGCGCGGCTGGGAGGTCAACGAGCCCGACCAGCTCGCGCAGGTCCTGCGGACCCTCGAGGGCGTGCAGGAGTCGTTCAACAGCTCCGCGACCGACGGCAAGAAGGTCTCGCTCGCCGACCTGATCGTCCTCGGCGGTGCCGCGGCGATCGAGCAGGCCGCCAAGGCCGCGGGCCACTCCGTCGAGGTGCCGTTCCTCGCCGGCCGGGTCGACGCCTCGCAGGAGCAGACCGACGCCGAGTCGTTCGCCGTCCTCGAGCCCGTCGTCGACGGCTTCCGGAACTTCGGCGGCAAGGCCACCCCGCTGCCGTCCGAGTACCTGCTGATCGACAAGGCCAACCTGCTCGGCCTGTCGGCACCGGAGATGACCGTGCTCGTCGGCGGCCTGCGGGTGCTCGGCGCCAACCACGGTGGTTCTTCCGCCGGCGTGCTGACCGCCAAGCCGGAGACGCTGACGAACGACTTCTTCGTCAACCTCCTCGACATGGAGACCGAGTGGAAGTCGACCTCCGAGGACGAGGAGAACTTCGAGGGCCGCGAGCGGTCCACCGGTGCGGTTCGGTGGACGGCCACCCGCAACGACCTCGTGTTCGGGTCCAACTCCGAGCTGCGTGCGGTGGCTGAGGTCTACGCCAGTGATGACGCCTCCGAGAAGTTCGTCGTGGACTTCGTCTCGGCCTGGAACAAGGTCATGAACGCGGATCGGTACGACGTCTGATCTCCTTGGCTCGTTTGGGGTGCCCCCAGGTCGTTCTCGGCCTGGGGGTGCTCTTGTTCTCGGGTGGGTTTGGCGTGGCTGGGTCGGGTGAGTGAGGAACGGCGTGGTTGCTTCCTGCGGGGGCCGTGTGAGTTCCGGCGTGCTCATGCACCTCTGCCGAAGTGCGTGTGTTCATCGCCGCTAGCGCGCGATAGCGATTCGGGGCTTGACCTCGGAGCCCTTGCGAGGCGCTGGGCCGGCCGGAACAGGCCGGTAGCCTCGCGACCGGCCGAGCCGCGAGTGGCAGCACCTCGCAGCCGACGTCAAGCGCCAATCGCACAGGCACTGGGCTCTACCAGCTCACGGCGGCTCACAGGGAAGGCGGCTCGCAGAGAAGGCGGCTCGCAGAGAAGGCGGCTCGCAGAGAAGGCGGCTCGCTTCGCATCGCCCTTACGGGCGTGCTGTGGTTGTTTCGGCTCGCTTCGCATTGCCATTGGGGGGTGCCTCGGCTTCGCCTTTGGCCTGCGTTGCGGACCCGTCCTCAGCGGCTGAGTCGTGGCAGGACCTCCGTTGCCTCCGGGTCGCCCTTCGCGCGTTGGCGCAGGCGGGTCGCCACGAACAGGATCGTGGCGATCGCCACCGCGGCCAGGACGAGTTTCTGGAAGACGCCCGCGTAGGCCTCCACCCGGTGCCAGTTCTCGCCCAACGCGTAGCCCGCGCCCACGAAGATCGAGTTCCAGATCAGGCTGCCCAGGGTCGTGAGGAGCAGGAACTTCGGGAAGTTCATGCGTTCCACGCCCGCGGGGAGCGAGATGAAGCTGCGGAAGAGCGGCACCATGCGGCCTAAGAACACGGCCTTGGTGCCGTGGCGGGTGAACCAGGCCTCGGTCTTGTCGAAGTCGGTCACCCTGACCAGGGGGATGCGGGCCACCAGGAGACGGGTCCGGGTGCGGCCCAGCAGCAGGCCCGCGACGTAGACGACGACGGCTCCCGCGACTGAGCCCAGGGTGGTCCAGAAGAGGGCCGCGGGGAGGGTGAAGACGCCCCTGCTCGCGGAGAATCCCGCCAGCGGGAGCACCAGTTCGCTCGGGATCGGCGGGAACAGGTTGTCCAGGCCCACGACGACCGCCGCGCCCACGCCTCCCAGCGACTCCATCAGGTTTACCGCCCACTCGGCCAGCATTGTTCTTTCCCCTCAGACGGGACAAAAGGTCGAGGTCAACGCTAGGAAGCAGGAGGAGTCCGGGCCATGAGGTAAACCCTCGTGAATGGTGCGGGAAACCGCAGTCCGGGATTACGGGAAACCGCAATGCCGGGGGCTTGGAGGGCCGTTACGGTGGCGGTTGTGCAGCAGGACGAGCAGCTCGGCACCGGGTCGTTGGTGCGGGGGTGGTTCCGGACTCTCTACGGGGTGTTGGTGGGGACCATGACCGCGGTGCCCGGGCTCGGGGCGGCGGTGCTCGGGCTCGGTGTCGTGCGGATGACCGAGGTCGAGCTCGGCCGGATCGGGCGGTACGGCGAGGCGGCGGAGGTCGATCCGCTGACCGCGCGGCGGTGCCGGCGTTACCTCGGCGTGCGGTGGCTCGTGGGCGGGCTGGGCGCCGGGGTGCTGCTGATGCTGGGGCTGTACGCCGTCACGGCGCTGTCGATGGTCACGGCGTGGCTGTTCGACGGCTCGTGGGGGCTGATCAAGGACGGCGACGTCGTCGACACGCGGCTGATCCTCGTGGCGGCGGTGCCGGGGGTGTTGCTCGTCTTCGCGGCGCTCGCGGGTGTCAGCGGGGTGGCGGCGCTGGACCGGTGGCTCGCCACCACGATGCTCGGCCGCAGCCGGCACACGGCGCTGCGGCAGCGGGTCGCCGAGCTGACGAGCACGAGGGCCGAGGTGATCGAGGCGATCGACGACGAGAGGAGGCGCATCGAGCGGGATCTGCACGACGGTGTCCAGCAGCGGCTCGTCGCGCTCGGCATGTTGATCGGGAGGGCTCGGCGCGCCGGCGGGGAGGAGCAGTTGCAGGCCCTGTTGCGGCAGGCGCAGGACACCGCGGGCGAGGCCATCGACGAGCTGCGGGAGGTGGCCACGCGGGTGTACCCGGCCGTGCTCGACGACTCGGGCCTGGACGCGGCGCTCGAGGTGCTGGCCGAACGGGCCGGGGTGCGGGTCGAGATCAACAACGAGCTGGAGACCTCGCCGGGCACGGCGCTGGAGGCGGTGCTCTACTTCGTGGCGTCCGAGGCCGTGGCCAACGCGGCCAAGCACGCCGGGCCGTCGGTCGTGGAGATCTCGCTGTGGCCGGCGGAGGGGCACGTCGCGCTCATGGTCTGGGACGACGGCATCGGTGGCGCCGACCCCGCGGGCAGCGGGTTGTCGGGGCTCGCGAGGAGGGTCAAGGCGGTGGACGGCACTTTCAACGTGGCCAGCCCGTTCGGCGGTCCCACGCGGATCATCGCGAGGGTGCCGTGCGCGTGATCCTGGCCGAGGACTCGACGTTGCTGCGCGAGGGCCTGGTCCGCCTGCTCGGCGAGGAGGGCCACGAGGTCGTGGCGGCCGTCGGCACCGCGCCCGAGCTGCTCAGGGCGACCGAGGACCACCAGCCCGACGTCGTGGTCACCGACGTCCGCATGCCGCCCGGCCACAAGGACGACGGCATGCGCGCCGCCCTGGAGATCCGCGAGCGGTGGCCCGCGATCGGCGTGCTCGTGCTGTCGCAGTACATCGAGAACCGCTACGCCACCGAACTCATCACCGCCACCGGCGGCAAGGTCGGCTACCTGCTCAAGGACCGGGTCGCCCAGGTCGACGAGTTCCTGGAGGCGCTCGACCGCGTCGCGGCGGGCGGCGCGGCGTTCGACCCGGAGGTCGTCCGCCGCCTGCTCACCAGGACCTCGCACGTCGACCCGCTCGAAACCCTGACGGAGCGGGAGAAGACCGTCCTCGAACTGATGGCGCAGGGCCTCACCAACACGCGCATCTCCGAGACCCTGCACGTGTCGCTGAGCTCCACGGAGAAGCACATCAACTCGATCTTCGACAAGCTCGGCCTCGGCGGCGAGTCCGGTCTGAGCCGCCGGGTGCTGGCCGTCGTCCGCTACCTGGGCAGCTGATGCTCGACCGGCTGCTGCGCACGCCCGGCGCGACGCTCGCGCGCGGCACGTTCAACGACGCCGTGGTGGTGCCGGGCCGGTGGGTCGCGCGCTTCCCCCGCCGGGACCTGGCCGACGCGCGGCGCCGGACGAGGGCGCTCGACCGGATCGGGCGGCTCGGGCTGCCCTTCGCCGTGCCGGAGGTCCTCGACGACAGGCTGGACCTGCCGCTGGGCGAGGCGCACGTCGTCCTCTCCCACCTGTCCGGCGAGCAGACGGAGACCGCGAGCGACGAGGCGGTCCGGGAGGTGCTGGACGCGCTGGCCGCCGTCGACCCGGACCCCGGACTCGTCGCGCTGCTGGACGAACCGCTGCGGCACGCGGGCGGGGCGGCGGTCGCCGAGACGATCACCGAACTCGTGTTCCCGCTGCTCACCGACGACGAACGCGACCAGGCCGGCCAGGTCTTGCGCCGGTTCGCCGCCCTGCCCGGCGTCACCGGCTTCGTGCACGGCGACCTGGCGCCGGTCAACCTGCGCTGGCACGGCGGAAAGGTCAGCGGGATCCTCGACTGGGACTTCGCCTGCGTCGGCGATCCGGCGCTCGACGCGGCGGCGTTCGCCCACTACGGGTGGCCCCTGGTCGAACGGGTCCGGCCGGCCGACTACGACCGCGCGCTCACCCACGCCGCGATGTTCCCGCTGACCGGCGCCGCGTCCGCGATCAGGCAGGACGTGGCCCCGGACCGGTTCCTCGCGTGGTTCCGCCGCCGCTGCGCCGTGCGGCAGCACCCGCCGACGTCGAGAGCCCATTGAGCGGCGATGAATCCGAAGCCGGAGAACGACTTCACCCGGACGGATGAGTTGATCACTATGATGGTCGGGTGCCCCTGAGACGCCGCCCTCTTGCGTTGCTCGCTGCGGTCGCACTCCTCGGTGCGGTCACAGCGTGCACGAGCGAGGCGGCCGGCGAGCCGGTCGGCAAGGCCGCGTCCCCACCGGCGCCCACGGCGCAGACGAACACCCCGCCGCCGCGGGACAGGCTGAAGCTCACCGTCGAGAACGGCAGGCAGAGTCCCGGAACGGTGATCGCCGGGGTCGGCGACGCGGTCTACAACTACGCGCCCGCCGTGATGCTCGACCAGGGCAAGGTGCGCACCTGGTGGTGCAGCCAGATGGGGATCGCGGCGCCGAACGGCGACGACGTCCTCTACAGCGAAGGGCCCGGCGCCGACGGGCCGTTCACGACGGCGCACCCGGTGTTCTCCGGCAGCGGCGGCAGCTTCGACGCCATGCACACGTGCGACCCGTCGCTGGTCAAGATCGGCGACACGTACTTCATGTACTACACGGGCGCGAGCAGGGACGACCACGCCAACGGCAGCTCGGTCGGGGTCGCCACCAGCAAGGACGGGCTCAGCTGGACGCGGGCCAACGGCGGGCAGGCGATCCTCGGGTCCTCCGGCGACATCATCCGCGAGAACACCTACGGCACCGGCCAGCAGTCGGCCATCTACCTCGACGGGTGGGTGTACCTGCTGTTCACGGACACGACCGGGTTCGCGGGGGCTGCGAACGGCGCCGGTCAGTACGTGCTGCGGTCGAAGGACCCGCTGTTCACCACGGGCGTCGAGACGTTGAGCCCGCAGGGGTTCAAGCCCGTGCGGAAGACCAACGAGGCGCGCACGCGGTCCGTCGTCGAGGCGTTCAGCGCCGACTGGATGTGGATCGCCGCGGCGTCGGCGTTCGCGATCGCCCACTCCACCGACGAGGGCACCACGATCACCTTCTGGAACAAGGAGTTCACCCGCCACCCGTACGACCCGGTGGTGATTCCCGGTGTCTGGAGGGAAGGTCCGGGGCTGGTGCGCACGCCGGAGGGGCACGCGCCGATCCACGCCGGAGGGCCGTGCGACAAGGTGGGCATCGACGTCCTGCGCGCCACCACGATGGATTCGGGCGCTCCGACCAACATCCGCCACTTCGGCATCGACGCGCTCGGCCTCAACGGGTGTGCCACGCCGGAGGAGGCGGAGGTGCTCGACGGGTTCTCGGTGCCCTCCCCCGAACGCACGGCCGACGTGGTCGTCGGCGGCAGGGTCGTGCGGTTCGAACGCGGCTCCGCGGCGGCGAAGTACGCCCGCGGGGTGATCGGGTGGCGGCCGAAGATCGTCGACTCGTTCCAGGTCGCGGTGCGGGTTCCGGCGTCGGTGCCCGCGGTGCTCGGGCCGGACGGGCTCGCGGGGCTGCTCGTCGGCGACAAGCTGGTCGTCATCAAGTCGCTCGAGGTGGCGCAGTCCAACTCGTCCGAGGTCACCGTCGTGACGCGGGAGCAGTGGGACCGCTACGACCGCCTGTCGGGCTGACCCCCTATCGTGCCCGTGTCGAATCGGACACGGGGGCCTCGGATGACGACCGCAGAACGATTAACCCTGCACGCGGGCACCACAATTCCGGTACCTGACGAACCAGCGCACGAACGGGCGTGGTTCGGCATGGTGGCCGCTTTCGCCGGGTCGATGGCGTTCCTGCTGCTGATCCCCGCCGGCTGGGCGCGACTCGACCGCCTGTGGGCGGAGGACGGTGCCGTGTTCACCGTCCAGGCCCGCCTGCACCCGTTGCCGCACAACCTGTTCGAGCCGTACGGCGGTTACCTGCACACGGCACCGCGCCTGGTCGCCGAGGTCGCCGCACTGCTGCCGATCGAGTGGACCGCCGCCGTCTTCGCCCTCACGGCCGCGGCGCTGCGGGCGCTGGTCGCGCTGATCGCCTTCGCGGGCAGCAGGGCTTGCATCGAGTCGACACCGCTGCGGTTCGCGCTGGCAGCACTGGTGATCGTGCTGCCGGTGGGCAACTCCGAGCCGTTGAACAACATGGCGAACCTGCACTGGTTCCTGCTGTTCGGCACGTTCTGGGCCTTGGTGTGGCGCAACGCTCCGAGCGTTCCGGTCGCGTCATTCGTCTTCCTCACCGCGCTGTCGAGCCCACTGGCGTTCGTGCTGCTGCCGATCGCCCTGGTGCGGATGTTCTTGCCGCGCAGGGAAGTTCCGATCGCGTTCATCGTCGGTCTGGTCGTGCAGGCCGTGGTGATGGCCCTCTCCACGAGGACGGCGTACTCGCAGGACCAGGCCGATCCGGTGCAGGTGCTGCTCGCGAGCCTGCTGCGGGTGCCGGTGGCGGCGTTCACCGGTTCGGAGAAGCTCGGCGACTTCTACCCCGCGATGGGCAACTCCGTGATCGTGGCGGCTCTGGTGGTCGCGCTGGTGCCGATGGCGGCGGGCGTGCGGTTCGGCAACCGCGCCACCAGGACGCTGATCGTCACGTCGGCCGTGCTCAGCGTCGTCGTCATCGTCGTGTGCCTGGTGCTGAACTGGGCCCTGGTCATGCAGGTCCAGCAGCCGGGCGTCGTGCTGGCCGGGCAGCGCTACAGCGTCGCGCCGTGCCTGTTCCTGTTCACCGCGATCCTCGCGGGGCTCGACCGGACGCCGGCGCCCGCCTGGGGACGCGCGGTGGTGGCGGGCAGCCGGTACGTGGTCGGGCTCCTGGTCGTGGTGAGCGTCTTCTGGTTCCTGCAGGAGACGACACCGGTGCTCAGGGGCGTGCCGTGGGACGAGAGCGTCGCGAACGCGCGCCTGGCGTGCGCGGAGGGCTCCGGGAACGCCCGGCTCGAGCAAGCGCCGGAGGACTGGGCGTTCACCGTTCCTTGTGACGAGTTGGGCTGAACTCGTCGAAACCGCGGGTGCTCGTCAGACGTACCGGCATGACGACGATCGGCACTCGCCGCCGATCCGGCCTGCACGGTGGCGTACCGGTTGCGGGGCACGAATCTCGCGCTGGAGAGCGACGCGCACCGCGCAACCGGAGAGTCCACTTG
The DNA here is from genome assembly GCF_042725365.1 of Lentzea sp. NPDC060358. Taxonomy (NCBI): domain Bacteria; kingdom Bacillati; phylum Actinomycetota; class Actinomycetes; order Pseudonocardiales; family Pseudonocardiaceae; genus Lentzea; species Lentzea sp. NPDC060358. Next base: position 37,242 of record NZ_JBHXCW010000054.1, read on the forward strand.
GGACAGTGTCGCCGCCGCGCACCGCGCGGTGGACTGGCCCGCCGAGCGCGAGGGCGCGGCGTTCACCGCGCCCAGCGGCGCTACGCGGCAGGCGTTCGACTGAGGAAGTCCTGGTAGAAGGCGCGGAACGAGCGGGCGGGCCGGCCCGTCACGTCCTCGACCGTCGTGGTGACCCGGTCCTCCGCGCCGGCGCGGATGTCCTCGTCGAGCCCGGCGAGCAGCGCGGCGAACTGCCTCGGCACCGACCGCGCGATCCGCTCGGTCATCTCCTCCGCGCCGACCGACCGGTGCCGGACCACGCGACCGGTGAGGTCGGAGATGATCGCGGCCGCGTCGGAGTAACCGAGCGCCTCGGGACCGGTGATCACGTGCTCGGTGTTGTGCGGCACCGGATCCGTCAACGCGCGGGCGGCCACCGCGGCGATGTCGGCCGCGTCGACGAACCCGACCCGGCCGTCGCCGGTCGCCGTGACGATCTCACCGTCGCGGACACCGGCCGCGACCTGGTGGTCGCCGGTGAAGTTCTGCATGAACCACGACGGGCGCAGCACGGCCCACTCCGGCACGGTGCGCACGAGTGCGGGGAGAGCGCCCATCCCCGAGGCGCTCTCCGGCACCGCGGACGAGCTCAGCAGCACCACCCGCCGCACGAGTCGCGCCTGCGCGAGGAACGACTCGACCACCGGTGCGGGGTCCACGACCCCCACCGGAGGGATGAGGTAAACACCGTGTACCCCGTCGAGCGCGCCTTCGAACGTCGCGGGCACGTCCCAGTCGAACCGGACCTGGCCGGGCGCCGCGGGCGTGCGGGTGGCGACGCGGGCGCCGGGCAGCAGCGCGGCGAGCCTGCTGCCGGTCGTGCCGGTGCCGCCGATGACCAGCACGCTCATGCGCGCCACTCCTGCAGGTGGATCGGGTTCCAGTAGTCGCGGTAGTTCACGATCTCGCCGTCGCGGGTGGTGAACACGACGATGTACGAGTACCGGTACGGCTCACCGGTCGCGACCAGGACGCCCTCGATGTCGAACTCGACGACCGCGACGTCCGGGTCCGTGCTCTGGTGCACGACCTGCTTCGGGATGGCCCGCACGTCGAACGTCTTGGTGTAGTCGCGCACGTAGTCCTCGACCGCGGCGCGGCCTTCGAGGCGGGACGGCCAGCCGGGCGGCGCGAACGGGAACTCCGCCACGCCGTCGACCGCCCACAGCCCGGCGAAGCCGATCATGTCCTTGTCCAGCAGCAGTTGCAACGCCCTCGGGATGAGGTCCACGAAGTCCTCCGAAAGAAATGGACGAGACGGTCCCGTCCCGTCCACAACGTTAGGC